>JAAXXL010000104.1 GCA_013334485.1 Chlorobiaceae bacterium
CCCCTCTTTTGAGAGAACGCGCAGAGAAAGAGCTGACTGAAATTGAAGCTGTAGCTCAACAACATGCGCAAAGATATGCTGTTGTCCCTCTTCTGAAGGAGAATCCTGTCGGAGAGCAGCGGTTACTCTCGCTTGTAAGCAGCTTGCCGCTTCCAATTGCTGACTGAGACACCAGACTTCATCACCAATAATGGATGGA
This sequence comes from Chlorobiaceae bacterium, assembly GCA_013334485.1. Classification (GTDB taxonomy): domain Bacteria; phylum Bacteroidota; class Chlorobiia; order Chlorobiales; family Chlorobiaceae; genus Chlorobium. The sequence goes on from JAAXXL010000104.1 coordinate 200, forward strand.
GTTCGATAAGGAATAAATGATTTTATTCTTAATATGAAGTAAATACCGTGGCATAATCTTCATCTTGCATGAACTTCAGAATCATTACATTTCTCTCCCGACTTCTTCTTCTGATCCTGCTGACCGCCTCGATTAATGGCCAGTTCGGGAGTGCTCATGCGATGCCACAGCGTGTGTCACCGGCGAAAACCGGGGATTCATTTACCCTTTTTTCGGCACTGCATGCAGAGAGAAAAACTGCGCATGAAGACCATAAACATTCCGGTGAATGTCATACGTGTTGTATCTGTCTCTGTCATGTAATTCTTCCAGTCCAGTCGATCAAGCTTGATTATAACCCTGTAATCATAAGCTTCAGCTCTTTCAAGCCCATCGCAAATCTTCCTGAAGTAACTCTTTCCAGGTTTATTCCGCCTCGCAGGTTAGCCTGACCGCCAAAATCCGCATTGTGACACTATCGTTTTGTCCTGTTAAGCTGTTGTGCTGTGCACATCAGGCTATCAACATGTCACAATAAAAACCTGCTAAAAGAGTCTGTTACTTATGGGGAAAAATATATTGGCACGCGAAGCCTTGCTTCTTGTTACGCTTATCTTCTCTGTTTTATCAACGGATCCGGTCCGGGGAGCTGAGCAAACGCTCTCACTACCCGAGGTTATAGAGTACTCGATGCAACATAATGTCGAGCTCAAATCCTTTCGTGAGGAGAAAGGGGTCGTTGAGGCTGCGAAAGTCAAGGCGGGACTGTTTCCAAATCCGACGCTTGATGTTGAAGCCGGTACGGGCGCCTTGACCGGCAGCAGAGCAGAGAACATGCTCTCAGTCGGAATATCACAGGAGTTTCTACTGGCAGGCAAACGGGGAAAACGACTTGCTGTTGCTGAACGTGAACTGGATCTCTACAGATTCCGGCTTGCGGACAAAGAGCGACTTATCCGTGAAGAGGTACAGACGCTTTTCTATGATCTCATGCTCGCTGAACAGCGGCTTGCTTTGGCAGACCGCACCATTGCGCTTAACCGGAAGCTGCTGGAGGTATCACAAGCTCGGCTGGCGGCAGGTGATATTCCGGAACTTGAGATGAATCTGGTCAAAGTAGAGCTGGCACACAGTGTGGCATTGAGAATTGATATTGCAAAAACCGTTCAGCAGAGTCAGGAGAAGCTTTCAGCGATAACCGCTCTTCCAGTTGGAACGCAATACGAAATGTCCAAAAAAAACCAGGCCTCTTCATTGCCGAGAAAATCTCTCGGTGACCTCAAACAACTCGCGCTTGCCCGGCGCCCTGACATAAAAGCACTTGAAGCTGAAAGAGGACGGGAGGAAGCTGCGGTCAAGCTTGCCCGTGCCGAGAGTATTCCAAACCTTACCGTCGGGCTGGCCATCTTTCGTGACACAAGATCGATGAAAATCAGCGGAGTGGAAGAGAGTGACAAGGCCTATACCCTGGGTATGCGGCTCTCCATTCCCATTCCTGTTTTTGACCGGAATCAGGCTGGTGTTCAGGAAACCAGTGCCCGGCTGAACAGCGTGGAGGCTCGCCTTTCAGGCGCAATCAGGAGTGTTGAGCGTGAGGTTGAAACTGCTTATACCTCCTCCCGGAGCAGTAAAAATATCCTCTCCCTTTACGAAACCGATATCATTCCCCAGCTTGAGGAGAACCTCAGCCTGACCGGGGAGGCCTGGCGTCTTGGCGAGGTTGGCATACAAACAGTAATGCAGGAACAAAAGAAATTCTTTGAGGTCAGCGACAACTATCTGATGGCTCGCCATAGCTATCAGGCAGCTCTTGTAAAGCTTGACTCAACAGTTGCGACTGAATTAAACGGAGAGGCGAAGTGAAAAACAGAGGGATAATCATTGTTGTTATTCTGGCCATCATCGCGGGAGGAATCGCTCTCTGGCGCTCTGCCAGCCTGAAAAACGAAGGGGGAGAGAAAACCGAAAATCAAATAACCGGCAACAAGGAAACCCCGGGTGGCGGTATAAGGATGAATGCCCGGATACAGAAGGAGAACGGCGTTGTTATTGCTGTAGCTCAAAGGCAACGTTTCACTGAAGTTATCACTGCGACGGGTAAAGTGGAGGCGGATGCCGACCGGGTTGCCCACGTCTCTCCTCGAATTTCCGGCCAGATTGTTTCTGTTGTGGCATCTCTGGGTGATCGTGTAGCTGCCGGTCAGACTCTCGCTGTTCTGAAAAGTCTTGAAATGGCTGAAGCTGCCAACCGCTACCGCCTCTCAACAACAAAACTTGCTCTTGCAAAAGCAAATATGACGCGAATCCGCACTCTTGTGGATAAAAAGATTGTTGCCCGAAAAGAGCTTCTTCAAGCTGAAACTGACTATAAAATTGCACAAACCGAGCTGCAGAATGATCAGGAGCGCCTCTCTCTTTACGGTGCCTCAAACTCAAATTTGCATGGCAGAAGTCACAATAAAACCAGTTTGGCGGTACCTGCACCAATCAGCGGTACCATTACCGAAAAGCATGCCATTATCGGTGAACTGTCGGACCCTTCCAAAAGCCTCTTCACCGTTGTGGACCTATCATCAATCTGGGTCGTTGTGGACATCTACGAAAAAGATCTGGCCAAGGTGAGCACAGGACAAAGAGCAACGGTTACGATGGATGCCTATCCCGATCTAAAGTTCACAGGGCAAGTTACCTATGTTGCAGATCTGCTTGACTCGACCACCCGAACACTCAAGGTTCGCGTGGAAGTTGCCAATCCCGAGCGCAAGCTGAAACCCGAGATGTTTGCCCGGGTCGAACTGGTGCCAACGGCCAGTGCGACAATGACCCTTGCTGTCCCCGAAGACGCCATCCAGGTAATTGACGGCAAAAAAGTGATCTTGGTTGCCGATGAAGGTGGTGAAGTGTTCAGAGCAGAAACAGTGGTGACGGGTCGCTCTTCGGGCGGGATGGTTGAAATTATTTCCGGCATCAGTGAAGGCCGGCGTTATGCAATCAAAGGGTCATTCATACTCAAGTCCGAACTCAAAAAGGATGAACTTGAGGGGGGGGCGGAATAATGCTTCAAAAAATTATCGCCTATGCCCTGAAGAAAAAAGGTGCGGTCATCGTGCTTTCGCTTTTGATTACCGGGTTTGGTATCTACTCATATCTGAAACTTTCGCTTGATGCCTTTCCTGATGTTACCAACGTTCAGGTTGAGATTGTCAGCCATGCTGACGGACTCTCGGCACTGGAGATAGAGCGAAATGTCACCTACCCCATTGAGATGGCGATGCGAGGCCTGCCCGATATTGAGCAGATGCGTTCAGTCACCAAGTTCGGACTCTCGATTGTCACCATTGTCTTCAAGGATAATGTTGATATCTACTTTGCCCGGCAACTGGTGTTCGAGCGGCTGGCGGAGGCTCGGGAGAGGGTTCCAAAGGGTGTTGCAATCACCATGGGTCCGATTGGCACCGCCATGGGAGAGATTTACCAGTATACGCTTGAAGGAAAAATGCCCGGTGACCCTCAAGCGAAGATTGCCTGGCTGGC
>JAAXXL010000063.1 GCA_013334485.1 Chlorobiaceae bacterium
CAAGGCGGATGGAGCACAGAAACCGGAGTGTACACGTAGTACATGAGGATTTCGAGCACCACCCAACGCAGTAATCGGGTTTCGGAATAAATAAATAGAGGTGCCCACTATGAGATAAAATCGCTCTTATGCTGCTTTATGCCAATCGGGATGATTTTTTTTCGGCAGCGGATTATGTAACGGCAGCTCAGGCTGCCGTTCATCTTTTATCCCGCTAATCGGTACGGCAGAGGATTTCGGATGAGCAAAAAAAACGATGATCGAACTCGTCGATTGTCAATAGATCCGCAAGGAATCCCTCCACCGTAGTCAGGCGGGAAATCCCGGAACCTTGCTCGTCATCTGCACTTTTGTAGGGCTGGTGCGAGCAGTTACTCTCAAAAGGCGAAGCTTAATCGGATTTCAGGCTTTCGCTGACAGCATGCTTGAACTCTTTTGAAATCTTGAACGTCGGCACATTTTTCGGGTCAACGGTCACTTTTTCGCCTGTTCTTGGATTGCGTGCCTGGCGCAGGTTCTTGTATCTGATGTTAAATGAGCCGAATCCCCGTATTTCAATTCGCTTGCCCGATTTCAGTGAGTCAATGATGCTTTCAAACAGGCAGTCAACAACGGACTCTGTTTCGTTTTTTGTCAGTCCTGTTCTGTGGGCAATAACATTGACCAGATCGGCTTTTGTGGTTGTGTTTCCCATAGTGATGGATGGATTAGGTTATTGTATGTATCAGCTTTACTTAAACCACATTTGAAGAGCAACAATTCCCATAAAAATTGCAAATGCTTTCCGGAGTAGATCACCCGGCATCTCTGCGGCTATTTTAGCGCCAATAAAAGCTCCGGCAAACAGACCGATTGCAATAATAAAACCAGCCAGGATATTCTCTTTTGAAATATTCCCTGCACGATAGTACTCCATGACGCCAAGCACTCCTACGGGGAGCAGCAGTGCGATCAACGATGTGCCGACAGCACTCTGCTGGGTCATACCGAAAAACAGCACCATTGCGGGAACAATAATAACTCCGCCACCTACACCGAACATTCCGGAGAGAAGTCCCGCGACAGTTCCTATAGCAAGCAGAGCTGAAAATTGCATGGTAACTTCCTTTTGCTCCTGTTAAGAGGCTTCAGGGGTGGCTGCACCCTGCTCATGGCCAATAATTCCGGTTATCTCAGCAGCATTGAGCGACTCCCTGACAATGAGGAGTTCGGCAAGGCGGCGGAGCGTATCGCTTTTCTCACTGAGAATTTTTTTAGCATTCTCCATACAGGTCATAATGATATTGCGTACCTCAACGTCAATCTGCAGAGCAGTCTCTTCACTGTACTCCCGTATGTGGGAGTAATCCTTTCCGAGAAAAACCTCTTTATTGCTGTCGCCGTAATTAATGGGGCCGAGTTTTTCGCTCATTCCCCATTGGCGCACCATTCTCCGGGCGATATCGGTCGCTTTCTCTATATCATTTGCGGCACCGGTACTGCACTCCTGAAAAACAAGCTCTTCGGCCACTCTTCCCCCGAGGGCATAGGTGATCATGGCCAGAAGATACTCCCGGTTATGGGTATAGCGGTCCTCAAGAGGCAGATAAGCCGTCAGACCGAGACTGCGCCCCCTTGGAATGATCGTTACCTTATGGATGGGATCCGAGCCCCTGGTATAGATAGCGACCAGCACATGACCGGCTTCATGGTAGGCAGTCAGCTTTTTCTGCTCATCGGAAATGATCATGCTTTTTCTCTCCGGCCCCATCAGAATTTTGTCGCGAGCCTGTTCGAAATTATCAACGGTAATCAGATCCTGACCGTTACGTGCAGCCAGAAGTGCAGCTTCATTCACAAGATTTGCAAGATCGGCACCTGAAAAGCCGGGAGTGCTTTTTGCCTGGACACTGAGATCAATATTTTCGCCGAGAGGCGTGTTACGGGTATGAATTTTCAGAATAGCTTCACGGCCCCGGATATCGGGTTTGTCAATGGTTATCTGTCGGTCGAATCGTCCGGGTCTGAGAAGTGCACTGTCGAGAACGTCAGGACGGTTTGTTGCTGCAATAAGGATAACATTCTCGCTTGTGGTAAAACCATCCATCTCAACAAGCAACTGGTTCAGTGTCTGCTCACGCTCATCATGTCCCCCGCCGAGTCCGGCACCACGGCTTCTGCCAACGGCATCAATTTCATCAATAAAGATGATGCAGGGTGAATTTTTCTTTGCCTGTTCAAACAGGTCACGTACTCTTGCCGCACCTACACCCACAAACATCTCTACGAAATCGGCACCTGACAGTGAGAAAAACGGAACCTTTGCCTCCCCGGCAATAGCTTTTGCAAGAAGGGTTTTACCGGTTCCCGGAGGGCCGAGCAGGAGCACGCCTTTAGGTATTTTTCCACCGATTTTCTGGAATTTTTCAGGATTCGTGAGGAATTCAACCGTCTCCTGCAGCTCTTCAATGGCCTCGTCAACGCCGGCAACATCCTTGAATGTTGTTTTTACATCAAACTCGCTGACAAGCTTGGCGCGACTCTTGCCGAAGCTGAATATGTTTTTTGACTGGGCACCGTTTTGACTGTTCATGCGGCGCATGAGCAAAAAATAGATAACACCAAAGATAATCCAGGGGGCAAAGAGCACAAGAAAGGTATCCAGCCCGCCGGAGCCATTCTCAACCTTGAGTCTGATTCCCTGATCAGTGAGGAGGTCAGCCTGTTCACTGCTGAAGGAGGGCACTCTTACTGAAAAGCGGTCGCTCTGGAGCGTTGTTCTGTTGGCGAGCTGGAGCTGGATTGAGTTTTTAAGCTTCACATTCAGAAGCGCGGATTTGTCTTCGAATGTTTTCACCGTCACCTCGCTCACCAGTGCTTTGGAAAGCGTTGAGCGGTATTCGTTATAGGTGATTTCCGGCCCGTCACTGCCTGCAAAAAAACGCTGAAAAACAAAGAGCATGACGAGTGCGAGCATCAAAAAGAGCAGAAAACGGGGGAACTTCCCCTGCGGGTTTTCGCTTTTTCCCTGAAACCAGCCCTGGTTGCGATCCTCATCGTTAACAGGCTTGAATCTGTTTCGGGAATCATCTTTTCCTGACCTGTTTACCGGATTTTCAGCCATAAAATCGACAGAGTAATGATATAAAATCTAACTTACTACATTAAAAGTAATTAAAAGTAGAACGGCAATGAAAAACAAAAAGTTTATTAAAATCCTGTTCGATTGCAATATTCTCTGCAAATCACTGCTGTTCAGGAGTTCTGACTTAATCTTTTATCATTCAGAATGAAAAAAACAGCTACTTTTTCTTAAATTCATTGCTCTCGCGATAGTTCACTGTCAATAAACAATATCAGTTCGACGCTCATTATGGTTGATAAAAGGGTCAGGACCAGGTTTGCACCTTCTCCCACAGGGTATTTACATGTAGGCGGTCTCAGAACCGCACTCTACAACTACCTGTTTGCAAAAAAAATGGGTGGAGATTTCATTATCAGAATTGAGGATACCGATCAAACCAGAAAGGTAGAGGGAGCAGAGAAGAATCTTATCAGGATGCTTGAGTGGGCTGGCATTATTGCTGATGAAAGCCCTGAACATGGAGGGAATTTCGGTCCCTACGTTCAGTCCGAGCGGCTCGATATCTACAAACGCTATTGTGACCAGTTACTTGAAGACAACCACGCCTACTACTGTTTTGCATCGTCGGAAGAGCTTGAAGAGAACCGGCAACTGCAACTGAAACAGGGGCTTCAGCCAAAATATAACAGAAAATGGCTTCCTGAAGAGCTCGGTGGTTCAGTTCCGGCCAGTGAAATTCAGAAGAAGCTCGATGCCGGCGAACCATATGTTATCAGGATGAAAGTTCCCGATTATGTATCCGTCTGGTTTGAAGATATTATCCGCGGCCCGATAGAGTTTGATTCTGCAACTATTGACGACCAGGTGCTGATGAAGTCGGACGGTTTTCCGACCTATCATTTTGCCAGTGTCATTGATGATCACTTGATGGAGTTTACCCATATCATCAGGGGAGAAGAGTGGCTGCCTTCCATGCCGAAGCATCTTCTGCTCTATGAGTTTTTCGGCTGGGAGCCGCCGAAGGTAGCCCATCTGCCCCTCCTGCTCAATCCTGACCGCTCAAAACTGAGTAAACGGCAGGGTGATGTTGCCGTAGAGGATTATGTCCGCAAGGGGTACAGCAGTGATGCGATTATCAACTTTGTTGCCATGCTTGGCTGGAACGAGGGCGAGGGAAGCGAGCAGGAGGTATACGGTATGCAGGAACTGATTGAGAAGTTTTCACTTGAGCGAGTAGGCAAAGCCGGAGCGGTATTTAATGTTGATAAACTTAACTGGCTGGAAAAACAGTATATCAAGCAGCGTCCTGTTGAGAAGATTCTCGAAGTAATCAAGCCGATTCTTCGTTCTGAACTTGAACAGAGAACGTCACTGATGCCGATAGAGGTTATCACCGGTGATGAGTATCTGAAGCAGGTAATCGAATTGATGCGGGAGCGGGTCGGGTTTGAACATGAATTTGTCACCTTTTCACCATATTTCTTTTTTGAACCGGACTCCTATGATGAAGAGGCGGTCAAGAAGAGGTGGGTTGCCGCTACCAACGATCTTCTGCGGGAGTTTACTGACAAGCTTTACACTCTTGAAGAGTTCAGCGCCGAGAACATTGAGGTCGCTCTCAAAGAGTTTGTGACTCCAAAGGGACTGAAGGCAGCAGCACTGATTCATCCGTTGAGAATTCTTGCATCCGGGGTGAGTTTCGGACCGAGCCTTTATCATATGCTTGAGGTGCTTGGCAAGGAGACGGTACTTCGCCGTATATTGAAGGGGATTGAAATCGTCAGTTTTTCTGAATTGCCCCCCGAGTAACACTCTTTTTATGAGCGCATTTAGAGTTTTTGTTTTTTCTTTTGGAGAGAAAAAATTTATTTCTATATTTTGCCTCTCGTTTGATGGACAGGTAGCTCAGTTGGTAGAGCAAAGGACTGAAAATCCTTGTGTCGGGGGTTCGATTCCCTCTCTGTCCACATCGGTTTACCTTTGTGTCACTGATAGTGCTCCTCTGCAACTACTCATGCCGTCTCCTTTTTCCCTGCTCTCTCCAATGCCATCGCTATTCATAATGTCGAGCAAGGCATTATCTGATCTACTCCGGTCTGAACACGTTAAGCATCAGGCATGAATATTACCACCGAATCGAGTCAGGAAGTCTGGCATGACATGCAGGAGCCTGGCGCTTACGAGTGGTGGTATTTTGATGCTGAAGATAGAGAGAGCGGCCTCTCTTTCGTGCTTATCTGGTTTTCCGGATTCCCCTTTTCCCCTTATTATACAAGTCATTACGAGAACTGGAAAAAACGGTTAACCACCGTAACCCCTCTTGCATCCGATTACACCGGCTTCAGTTTCCAGTTATATGAAAATGGCGTTGAGACCCTGAATTTTATCAGGGAAGGGCGTGCGGCACTCTTTGAAAGCAGCCGTACCGATATCGGTGTCCGGTTTGAAAAGAACCGGTTTACCTATAATCCCTTGCGTGATGAGTATACGCTTGATATCGATTTTTCCTTTCCTGCCCGAAAGAAAGCCGTTAAAGCTTCACTTCTTTTCAAGACCCGCCGAAGGATTGTCTATGAGAAAAAAGACAGCAACAATCACGGAGAGGTTCCTCTTCACCAATGGCTTTTACGTGTTCCAAGGGCTGATGTAGAAGGCTCGATAACCATTACGGAAGAGCAAACCGGCAGGCAGCGTACGATTCCGGTCACAGCAACCGGTTATCATGATCATAATTTCGGTGCCGTACCGATGCAGGAGTATATCTCCCGCTGGTATTGGGGTCGGGCGTTTTCCGACTCTTATGACCTCATCTATTATGTGATCTATTTCAGAAACAACAAGTATCAGCCGCTTACCCTGCTTCTCTTGCATGATAATGAACGAGAAACGTCAACTGTTTATGACACCGTTACATTCTGTGAAAGCAATTTCAGGAAAGGCTTTTTTTCACCGCTTCACAGTATGGATCTTGCCCTGAAGGATGATCGCGTTTTTCTGAAAATCCATAATGACAAGGTGCTTGATGCCGGACCCTTTTACCTGCGGTTTTCTTCGGAAATATCGCTGCAGGTTGACGGCCGAAACATTGATGGAATCAGCGGTATATCGGAGTTTCTCAATCCGGTTCGTCTTCAGTCAAAATTTATGCGTTTTTTTACCAGAAGCCGGATATGGAGGGATGGGGAGCGTTCTGTGATGTACCGAAGTTATAACGGTTTTAAACAGTTAATGGATTGGAATAATCGGTGAAAATATTATAAATTCACAATTCATTCGGTTTTGTTCGCCTCGAGAACGAAAAGAGATCTGTTCATTATAAAGTATAAAGAGCATTATCGTGCCGGAACAGAGCGTAAATGATATTGATAAACCGCCTTGCGGTTTTTCTGCCTTTTTGATTTTATAACAATACTCTTATAAGGAGATAGATCGTAATGGCACAACAAGGTAATTTCAAGAGCCCGTCAAGAATGGGCACACTTGGAGAAGGTGCTCCACTCTCATCACCCGGCTCAATTTCCGCAGGCAAGCCACGGGAAGAGGGATTGAAAGGGGTTGATTTCGAGCGCCGCAGTTTTCTGGGAAAAGTAGTAGGGGGGATTGGTGCCGCCGTTGCGGTTTCCACGCTCTTTCCAGTCGTCAAGTATCTTATACCTCCCGTGTCAACCATTGCAACCAAAAATGAAATTGTTGTAGGCAAGGCTTCCGACGTACCTGACGGTACAGGGAAAATCTATCAGTTCAACAAAGACAAGGTCCTTGTTGTCAACAATAATGGAACCCTGAGTGCCACCAGTGCCGTTTGCACACATCTTGGATGTCTTGTTCATTGGGATGCGGCAGCCAAAGATATTGCATGCCCCTGTCATGGAGCAAAATACAAAGAGACGGGTGAAATCATTTCCGGCCCGCAGCCTCTGCCACTGGCACCGTTCAAGGTCAGGGTTGAGGGTGAAGATCTGATTGTCACAAAAGCGTAATTACTAATTATTGAAACCAACGGAGTCAGGAAATATGGCTGAAAACAATGAGAACGCTTTGGCAGGAAATGCTCCGGCCAAACCGAAACCCGCTGCTCCGGGTGCCGCAAAGCCGGCAGTTCAAGGCGCAGCTAAACCCGCTGCTCCGGTAGCAGCAAAGCCCGCAGCCCCGAAAGGCGGAGTCTATAAACCACCGGTGGAACGTCAGGATACCAACCCATACAAGGATTCCCGCTGCTGCTCTCTGAATTCATGGTTTGCAGAGCGCTTCCAGGTTCTTGTGCCTGTTATTGATTACCTGAAGAAAAAAGAGGTACCCCAGCACCGCCACTCGTTCTGGTACTATTTCGGCGGCCTTACTCTTTTCTTCTTCATGATTCAGCTCATTACCGGTCTCTTGTTGATGCAGTACTACAAGCCGACTGAAGCGGACGCCTATGCGTCATTTATTTTTATCCAGAAAGAGGTCTCCTATGGCTGGCTCATTCGCCAGGTTCATGCATGGTCGGCCAATCTTATGGTGCTTTCGGTTTTTATTCACATGTTCAGTACCTTCTTTCTCAAGTCCTATCGCAAGCCTCGCGAGCTGATGTGGCTGAGTGGTTCAGTCCTTTTCGTGCTCTGCCTTGGCTTCGGATTTACAGGATACCTTCTTCCATGGAATGAGATTGCCTACTTTGCAACCCAGGTTGGAACTGAAGTGCCAAAAGTGGTTCCCGGTGGTGCTTTCTTTGTCAACATCCTTCGTGGCGGCGAGCAGGTAACCGGCGAAACACTTACCCGTATGTTCTCGCTGCACGTTGTTCTGCTTCCCGGTCTTCTTTTGCTTCTTCTTGCAGCCCATCTGCTTCTTGTCCAGGTTCTTGGCACCTCTGCGCCAATCGGCTACAAGGAGTCAGGACGCATTAAAGGCTACGAGAAGTTCTTTCCGACCTTCCTCGCAAAAGATGCTATCGGCTGGATTCTCGGTTTTATCCTGATCATCTATCTTGCCGTGGTCTTTCCGGGAGAGGTTGGTTTGAAAGCCGATCCGCTATCACCGGCGCCTCTTGGCATCAAGCCTGAATGGTACTTCTGGGCACAGTTCCTGCTCCTGAAGGATTTCAGCTTTGAGAATGGAGAGTTCTATGCCATTATCTTCTTCACCGTCGGTGCTATTTTCTGGGCACTTGTGCCGTTCCTTGACAAGCGCGCATCACGCGAAGAGAAAAGTCCGATCTTTACCATCATCGGTATTCTCTACCTTGCAGCTCTGCTCATCAACACCTATCGTGTGTTTGCCGAGTATGGCTTCTGAGTGAGCCCTCTGTTGTATACCAAAGCAAAAAGCCCGGACCAGCCGGGCTTTTTGCTTTTAACGATTTGCAGAAAGATGGGGAGCAGTCAGGAGCTTTCTGTTCAGGAGTTCTGACGGAGCAGCTCACCCAGTTCATATCCCGACAGGAACGCCTGCATTTCAAGGATCTCTTCAGCTTCTACCCATTCAGTAATCAAGCCGGTTGCAATATTTGCCGCAGCATCATGTGATTGATCCGGCTCCTGTAGCAGTGTCAAGAGAGCGAACCATGCCGTAAGCACACTGAAACGGTGCTCACGGAACCACTTTTTACCATGCCGTTCGTCAAACTCCATCATCCGGCTGAAATGGAGGTTGTCAGCCGATGCAAGTGTTTTCAGCATGGAGTAAAAACATGCGTCTGGATTTTGACGGTCAAGTTCCGGCACCCGGGTAAGCAGGCAGCAGAGAAGGTCGGGCAGGTTTTTACCGGGAATGCCGATGACCCCTTTTTCAGGATAGAGGGCAGCAAGGGCGTCGCTCATCAAGAGGTCGTCAATAGTGTTCGAGCGCAATACTCCTGCCGAATGCATCATCTCCTGAAGTGCGTTGAGCACAATCCAGTGACGGATTACAGTGTAGTAGCCTGATTCATTCTCCTTGATCAAGGCAAGTGCTGTACGGATCTTTTTCGACTCTGGCTGCAGGGGCAACCGGCTTGCAAGATCCAGTGCTTTTCGGTAGAGGCCTGTTGCCTCTGCCGCGAGCCCGTCAGGAACCGTGACGGAGGTTTCCATCAGCTCGCTGAACTGCACTGAAACTGTTGTGAGCAGTTCCGTGAGATTGGTTTCAAAAAGAGTAAAGGAGATCTCGGAGAGTGGAGCCTCTTTCAGGGGAATAAACTGTTCATCGGCAAGTTCTGCCATGATGATTTTGTGCAGCGGAGTGAGGCTCATGGTGAGCGCTGCACGATCAACAGATTCCACTCCTGCTCCGTTCAGTTCAAGCGCAACCCGGTCATAGGGCATCAGTCTTGAAGGGCGAACCTCCCTGAAGTCAATAAAAACATTGTACTTGTAACCGCCAAGAGCAACCATAAGCCCCTGTTCGGCAATCTCCCTGTTCGAACGGATAAACTCCATGCCGCTTGCATGATCCCTGAAAATCACAAAGGTTCCCTCCTCGTGACTGAGAAGAAGCCCTTCGGCCAGTGAGCTTTGGCGGATTTCATCATTCTGGCGGTAGCCGACCGAACGGCTGACCCATCCGGTGGCTTGCTCAAAGCAGTTGTTGAAGATCACCAGTGCCTTTTCACTCCCGAGGCGGTTTGACCAGGCAAAAATATTCTCGTTGACCGATCCCTCAGGCGAGTAGACATCATAAAAGAAAAAGTTGCACACTTCCGCAAAGAGCGGACGCTTTTTCATGATGGGGAAGATCTCCCTGTAGTGACGGTTGACAAGGTTTTCGTCCGGCTGTTCATCGTAATAGGCTTTGGCGTACTCCATACCGTATTTTTCGGTAAACCCTTCAACCTGACCGTGCCCGAACATGGGCAGGCCGGGCATGGTCAGCATCATGACGCAGACACCGAAATATTTATCCCCCCGACCGAACTGCGCAATGGCAGTATCTTCGTCAGGATTATTCATAAAGTTGACATAGCGCTTGAGGATCTCCGCATCAAATTCAAGCGTATTTTTGATCAGGTAGCGGTAACTGGCGTTATCCTCCTTTTTCAGCATGTGCATGAATGCGCTGTTATAGACACGGTGCATGCCGAGTGTACGGACAAAATACCCTTCAAGCATCCAGAATGCCTCTGCAAGCAGCAAGGTATCAGGCACTTCACGCTGAATGCGGTCAACCACCTCCCGCCAGAACTCTTCGGGTATTGCCGCATCAAACTCAGCCATGCTCATGGAGCTGGATGAGCGGGAAGGAACGCCTGCACTTTGACCGTGCAGGGGAAACCAGAGGCGCTGGATGTGCCGCTTGGCAAGCACCATGGCAGCATCAAAACGGATAATGGGGAACATTCTTGCAACGTGCAGGATCTGCTGAATAACCCCCTCGCGCACCTCCGGGCTGAGAAAGTTCAACTGGGCTGTATCGTTCCATGGCATGATGGTGCCGTCATTACCGTGGTAGATGTAGCGTGTATCACCGCTCAGGTAATCAACCCGCTTGAAGGTCACAGCCGCGTCAGAACGGTTCCAGTAGCCATCTTCCAGATAGATGCCGTAACGGGAGTCGCTGCTGAGGTTCGGCCCGTTGTAGGAGTAGTTGTAGTAGGGCGGTGTATTGGTCGAAAGAAACCAGTCAGGGGAGTTCCGCACCAGCTCGGAATCCATTCCGGTATGGTTGGGAACCATGTCACTGGCAAGACGGATTCCCCGGCTCATCGTCCTGTGGCGGAGGTTCTGGTATCCTTCATACCCGCCGATATCGTCGGAAATATCATATTTTTCAAGCGCATAGGCCGATGCTTTCGCCTCCGGATTACCATGGAGCTGCTTGATTTTCTGTGAAGCATGGCTTCGCTGCCAGAGGCCGATCAGCCAGAGGGCGGTAAAGCCCCTGTCCGCCATTGCGTCGAGTTCAGCATCAGGGATATCCTGCAGGCGGGTGATTGAACGGTGGTAGATTTTACTGAGCTGGTCAAGCCAGACATAGGTGCTTTTTGCGAGCATAACCACTTCAGGCATCCATGAGGAGTCGGTGGAGTAGTTTGCCGGAGCATCATCAAGAGAGCTGTAGCTTGGAATGTGCGCCTCTTTTTCAATCCAGTCCCCATCCCTGCCGGCTTCACGCTCTTTGGCAATCTGTTCAAAAAAGAGGTATTTGTCCTCATCCTCAATAAAATCAATGGCCCCGTCAAGCAGCTCCCAGAAGGGGGAGTCTCCAAGCAGTTCTGTCCAGTTGAGGCGGATATAGCGAAGCTGCTCAAGGATGGAGGCCGGAGAATGCCGTATCGGCTGGGTAAGCAGTTCAGCAAGATCCATGTTATCAGGTCCAACCGGCCCCATGGCTTTCATTGAACTCTGCATGGTCACAATCAGCTTCCGGTATGCCTGTTCGCGTACAAGCGCATGATCGGTCAACAGATCGGAAAACTGTTCAAGGGCAGGGTTCTGGTTATTCAGCCAGACAAGGAAAGACTCCTCAAGAACCTCCGCCTTGTTTCCGGGGCGGTTCAGCCACTCCTCGGGTGTTTCGGATTCAAGGTATAATTTCTGTGTAGGAAAGGCGGTGATAAAGCGGGCAAGGTACTCTTCCGATTGCTTTTTAGAGAGTTCAACCTCAAGTTTGCCCTGCACCTTCTCCAGAAGGTCCGGCTGCCGTGCAGCCATTGCTCTTGTCATGACATAGTGAAACAGCTCATGAAGCAGTTTCATGCCATGGAGCTGAGCCGGAAGAACCGGTTTCAGCCCTTCGCCACTCTTTTTTTTTAGATAATCATTGATGATGCCAGCCTGTTTTTCAGCTTTTATAAAGCCTTCTCTTCCGGCGGAAGAGAGAGAGAGAAAATCGGGATCACTCAGACGAAACAGTTCTCTGGCATTCCGGTTGACATAAAAGTGCTCTTTATTCTGAAACAAGGTAGGGTTCTGCTTGATTGTCATAGTTGGACTGTAATGCCAAAGCATTAAGCTGGGTGAGAGAATAGCGCAGCTTTGTGGTTTTGAAAAGCCGTAACCGTTGTCAGACAAGGTACGGAATTTCTGAAATAAAAGTCATGGTCTCGTGCTGAAGCTTTGCATGCAAAAGCTTCAGCCGGGGAATTTGCTGGCAGAGGAAGAAGACTATCTGTTGATGAGGCTATCTGATTTTTTTGTCGATGTACCGTTGCAGATAGCTGAATCCCAAATCCTTGGCGGAGCGCAGGATGTCAAGACCAATGGCGTTGAGGGCACTTTTGTTCGGCGATGGACAGGACTCCTTGACAACACAGCAGTCGGCAGAGAGAGCGTTCGGGCTTTTTCTGCTCCCTTTTACAGCCCTTGCAATCAGCAGCCCCGTAACAAAGGTTGTTGCAGCGGCCTCGAATGGATGGCTTCGGACAAGCTCCACTGGAGAGAGCTCGGCTTCCAGATTATCCTTGAACTGCCGGGTACGTTCTTTTATTGCAGCTTCTTTTTCAGTGATTGTGTTCTGCAGCTCCTCTATTCTGGCCTGAATGCCGGAGAGGTGTTCATTTTTTGTAATCATGGAGCGATAGAAGAATGTTCTGGATCATGTTTCTTAAAAGCAGAGGCTTGATTTTTACCAAAAAAACAAAGCATGAAAGGAAAAGAAGGCTTACACAAAGATAGCCAAGCCAGGTATGGCCGAGAAGCTCTCCTGCCAGCAGGGCCAGGGTGGTAACCAGATAGGCAAGACCTATCAGCAGTACGACACTGAGAATGACCACTGCGGAGAGAAGCGAAATTTTATCGGTCAGTTCAATCTTGACCAGTTCAATTTTTGCTTCCACAATATCAATGACATCTTCGTAGGTCGATACGGCTGTCTCATTCAGGAGTTTATGGATTCCGATGTTTTTGCGCGTCACCTCTGTGCTCTCTTTACGCTTTCTTTCCTCGCTCTTCATCATATACTCTTGGTAAGTGGAGTGTTATCTCTTTTTTTTGATGACAAGCCCGAACAAGGCACCTGCACCCAACGTATAGAGCATCGCCTTGGCGGGGTATTTTCTGATATACTCCCTTGTGATTTCGACACCCTCAAGAATTTTATCATAGGTTTCGCTCTCCTTGAGTCGGGCAAATATCTCCGACAAGCTCTCTCCGATCTCTTTTATCTGCTCAGGAATAGTGGGCTCCTGTTGCGGTGCCGGTGCAGGTTCTTTCGGTTCACTGCTGTGTATGATAACCGGGACTTCCTGTTCCATAATTGTGCGTAATCAGTTGATGAAATCCATTACAACAAGTCTGATAACAATATATAAAAACAATACGTTCTTTGCATTGCACTCTCTTTACCGGCACTGGCTTGCCCGGGATGCTACTGCAAAAGACGCCCTCCGTCTACCGTTATGGTCTGGCCGGTGATATAGTCATTTTCAAGCAGAAAGATAATTGCTTTGACAATATCGAGTGGATCACCGAGCCGTTTGAGCGGAATTTTTCTGATCATCTCCTCTGGAGAGTCCATATCCCTGTTGGGGTTTATGGTCACTGTGCCGGGTGCGATAGCGTTAACCAGAATGCCGGGTGCGAATGTTTTTGCGAAAATTTTTGTCAGATGGCGGATTCCCGCTTTTGATACTGTGTAGGGGGCGAAATTTTTCCAGACCAGCTCGGCAGAGATATCGGTCATGGCAATGATGCGCGAAACAAAGGGCTGCGGCTGCATAATCTTTACCGCCTCCTGCATGGTAAAGAATGTCCCCTTGAGATTGGTATCGACCAGGCTGTCCCACTCCGCTTCGGTTACCTCAGGCAGAGGAGTACTGTAGAAGTTTGAAGCACTGGTAACAAGGAGATCAAGCCGGTCGAACTGCTTGCGGAAGGCTGCAAAAGCATGGGTGATCTCCCCGGTTTTTGCCATATCGCACTGCACCATAGCTGATTCCGGGCTGATCCAGCGGATCTTTTCAAGCAGTGTAGTAGCCGCCGGTTCGGACGAGTGCCAGGTAAAGAACACCGAGTAACCCTGCCCGGCAATCGAAAGCGCAATTTCACTCCCGAGTCGCCCCGAAGCTCCGGTCATAAAGCAGACCTTTCTACCAGAAGTAGCCATCGTATATCTTTTTTATCCCCTGTTTCTGTAAACCGTCAGTCTTTACTATAAATGTCGCAAAAATTGCAGCAACATTTTCAGGTTTTTGCATGATTCTCAATTCTGGATTGAGGAGGAAGATGCTGTCCACGAATTACACGAATTGTCGCGAATTGAATGTAGGGGCAATCCCTTGTGGTTGCCCTGATCTCCTTTATACGTATCTCAGGCTTGATCCGGATTGCTCTGCTGCTGCAGCCTGAGATCAGGATCGACTCATTCAGCAAAGCTGACATGGATTTGCTGGACACCATGTACCTCAGGAATATTTCAAATTCCAACGTGATCGACGAATTTCATCGCAGTCTGGATAATTTGGGTGCAGTCAAGCAGATGATTGCCATAATACGCCATTCAGCTCTTTTTGGTGTTCAGAAGCTCAATGGGCAATCTTCTGAGGCCGGAGCTTAATCCGATCCAGCGCCAAGCGCTTTCTGATGCAGATAGCAACTGCTTAGCGTTTCCATCCCATACAGCGGTTTCGTTTTGGGGTAGGTTTGCCATTGTCCTGATGCAGTTGCCGGTCTCGGAATCCCAAACCTTCAGGGTATTGTCATAAGAGCCGGAGAGGATGAAGTTGTTGTCGTGGCTGAATGCGCATGAATTGACCCATCCCGAATGGCCGGAGAGCGTTCTGATGCAGTTGCCGGTCTTTGCATCCCAAACCTTCAGGGTATTGTCATAAGAGCCGGAGAGGATGAAGTTGTTGTCGTGGCTGAATGCGCATGAAAAGACCCCTCCCGAATGGCCGGTGAAGGTCCTGATGCAGTTTCCGGTCTCGGAATCCCAAGA
>JAAXXL010000064.1 GCA_013334485.1 Chlorobiaceae bacterium
CTTCCCCTCTCTCCTGTCTGCCCTGGAACCAACCTCATACGCTCAGGAGATACAGAAGTACGTCGGTGAAGATAAGGTTTATTTGTTAGAAACTCTCCGTCAAAAAGCAACACGCCCTTCTGAACAGACCGTTATTGACGCTCTCCTTTTGGAAGACGGACCACAGGCTATTGCTCTTTACCGAAAACAGTTACGGGAGTATCCTGATCCTGCAATAGATCCAATAAGCTCTTCGCGAGTAGCCTCATACAACGTGGTAATACCTGACTCGGATACCACGGCGAAATCAGCACTGCCTCCGGTTCTGGCTGAACAGCTCCCTGCGGAAGTTCAGGACACAACAAAACACTCCGTAACTCCCCTTGCAAGGGCTGTGTCTTCATCAAAACAGCAACCACCTGCGGTAAAAGATACGACGAAACTGACTGCGGCACTTCAGGCTAAAGCCATTGGCGCAGCACTGAGAGCCCCTGAAAAGGTGAAGCCGCTCACCACAGCGGGAACCTGCACTCTGCAGTTCGGAAGTTTTTCAAACAGGCGGAATGCCGAAATCCTTGCAGAGAAGATCTCCGGAAACATTCCGGTAGAGGTTATTTTGCATAAAGGGGTGCACAAGGTGCAACTGAAAACAATTTATGCCTCTCATGATGAAGCTGTGACCGCCGCAAAAAAACTGCCGTTCGATTCTATTGTTGTTCCTGTCAGGTAAGGGTATGAGACGTTGAATCAAAGCCGGAAAAGCCCGATGAAACGAGAGATAACCATCGATGGACAATCACTTCTGATCTCCCAGCTCAAGCAGCTTGCCCAGCAGGTTGCTGAAACCGATATCACGGTGCTGATCATCGGAGAGACCGGTTCAGGAAAAGAGGTTCTGGCTCGTTACATCCATGCCCACAGCAAACGTTCTGATAAAAGCTTTATTCCGGTTAATTGCGGTGCCATACCTGCCGGAATTCTTGAATCAGAACTGTTCGGTCATGAAAAGGGGGCCTTTACAGGAGCAGTACAAAGCCGGAAAGGTTACTTTGAAAGTGCAGACCGAGGTACAATTTTTCTGGATGAAATCGGTGAAATGCCGCTTGAAACACAGGTCAAGTTCCTTCGGGTTATCGAGTCAGGGGAGTTTCAGCGGGTAGGATCATCAGAAACCATCTACTCTGACGCGCGCATTATCGCAGCCACAAACCGGAACATGAATCAGGCGGTTGCGGAAAAAAACTTCCGTGAGGATCTCTTCTACCGGCTGCGGAGCGTGGAACTCCAGATTCCGCCGCTCAGGGAGAGAGGCCGGGATATCTTGCTGCTTGCAGAAAATTTTGTGCATGAGTTTGAGCGCAAACACACAATTGCGTTTGAAGGGTTCAGCCCCGATGCCGCAGAGATGCTGATGCGATATCCCTGGCCGGGAAATGTCAGAGAGCTCAGAAATCTTATTGAGTCACTGCTTGTGCTTGAAAAAGGCAGATACATCACCCCGGAACTTCTTGAAAAACATCTGGTGCAGCGAAACCGTTACAAGAGCCTGGTTCACGACCCGGTCAGATCGGAAAAAAATGAACTTCAGGCTATTTACAGCGGAATTATCCAGCTTCGCCAGGAGATAGGAGATATCCGCCAGATGCTCCAACATCTCATCCAGTCGAGACCGCACTCCCCCCTGCTGCTTCCTGACTCCTCTCTGACAACCCTGCCGCAGAATGCAGGCCTGCTCAGTACCGCAGGAGAAAGTGCCGGGGAGGTCGTAACCGCTTCACAACTCTCTCTGAACGATATCGAAAAAAAATCCATAACCACTGCACTGGAGAGCTTTCAGGGCAATAAACGAAAAACCGCCCAGGCACTCGGCATTACCGAACGCACCCTCTACCGGAAAATCAAGAGTTACAATCTGTAAACGATTCCGGATTTTAAATTCTGAATTTTGGATTAATTCTGACTTCTGTTGTCATCTCGACTGCAAGGAGAGATCTCTCACCCGAATGCTTCGGATTCGAGATGACAAAGATGCAGTTTTATCCCATCAAGCTCAATCTCCTTTCCGCCCTTTCACAAACGCCACCCCAACCAGCAAAACCGAGATAACCGATAATGCTTTCGGAAGCAGATCGGGATTGCGGGTATAGAAGGTCAGTGTGCTCTCAAGCGGAACATCCGCCGTCAGGGTCTGCTCCTGCCACCAGGGAACTTCAGCCATGATACGACCGAACCTGTCAATAAAAACGGTAAGACCGGTATTGGCACAGCGAGCCATTGCCCGACGGTTCTCTATGCAGCGTATCCTGCCGATCGCCAGATGCTGGTAAGGGCCGTAGGATTTGGAATACCAGCCATCATTGGTGACCAGGGTAAGGAAGCTGGCCCCTTTGCGAACAAACTCCGTCACAAGACCCGGAAAAATGGATTCATAACAGATAATATTTGCGGTCCGCACCTTCCCGTTCTGTGAGCCTGGCAGCTCCATGATGGTACTCTCACTCCCTCTTCCCCAACTGCTTATGCCTGCAAGGGAGAAGGTGAAGTTTCCGATCCAGGGAAGATACTCAACATAGGGAACCCGTTCGGCAAACGGCACCAGACGCATTTTACGGTAAATCTGGGGAGCGCTGTTACCCGGCAGAAGCAGCATTGATGCATTGTAGGTTTCATAGGGCTGGCGAAGAACCCCGTCATATTTCCCCGGATTAAGAGGGTTCGGAGCAGTGCCTTCAGGATAACGGACAATATCAGAGTACCCAGTCAGAAGCGCAGTGTTCCAGCGGCGGAGTGAGCCTCGAAGCGAAAGAAGATCTGCTGCATAGGGGCTGTCGAGAATGTAAAACGGAATAGCTGTTTCGGGCCATATAACCAGTTCGGGTCTGTTTTCACGAACCGCCCTCCCGGTAAGCTGGTAGTAGCGCTCCATGATGTCAGAACTGTGTTGAATACCCCATTTTTTGTGGGGATCAATATCCGGCTGGATAAGAGTGACCCTGATCTTTGGAAGTTCGCCCAGCAGCGATCGTTCCTGATAAAATAGCACTGTTGAATAGAGTATTGGCAAAACAATCATAAGCGCCATCAAAAAGAGAGAACGGATGACCTCAACCCTTTTACCTGTCACTGCAAGAAGAACAAGAACATTAAACGAGAAGAGCCAGAAACTTATCCCCCATACACCGGTGCTGTCGGCATACTGGATCATGAACGTCAGCGCGGACTGGGAGTTCCCCAGAGTAAGCCAGCCAAGGGAGAGATCCTGCTGCATGTAGAGCCACTCCCATGCCACCCAGAGAAAAGGGAGCGAAAAGAGTGCATAACGAAATCCGGCCATACGTTTTACCAAAAAAAAGCCAAGCAGGGGCACTGTCAGAAAAAACGCCTGTGCAATAATGGTAAGCACTCCTCCCGGCAGCGTCGCAAAAGAGACCCACCAGAGGCTGATTGTGCAGAAGAGCAGCATGGCTAAATAGACCCTGCGAAAAAATTCACCAAAACGTTCATCTCGCTGAAATGAAAGCAGGAGCGGGACAAAAGCAACCCATGCAAGCAGCTCAAAATGAATATATGGATAGGTAGGAAATGAGAGTCCGAGAAGCGTTCCACTCCATATAGAGGGGAGGAAACGGGAATGGATCAGCTTGTTCAGTGGCCGAAAAAATGAAGTCATCTTCTGTTCAAGGTGTTATCATCTGAAACAAAAAGGAAATAAAAACGGCGTTCTGCGACACGAAGCCGAGAGAAGTATACAATATTTAGATCGAACAGATAATCACGTAAAAGATATTTTGCTTTATTTATTGATTTTTATTCTTTAAATTTATTCCAAGCTGTTATTTAACAGGAATGGACTGCTCAAAATTTTCCTGCAAATATCCAATTTCAACGCCATTAGAAAAAGGAGAAATCACTATGGCTCTTTTCGGCACTAAAGACACCACCACCGCTCACTCCGATTACGAGATCGTTCTTGAGGGCGGAGCAAGCTCATGGGGCAAAGTAAAATGCCGGGCGAAAGTTAACGTGCCCCCGGCACTACCCCTTCTGCCGGCTGACTGTAACATCAAAATCAATGTGAAACCTCTCGATCCTGCCAAAGGATTTGTAAGGTTTTCGGCAGTGATTGAGTCAATTGTTGACAGTACAAAAAACAAACTGGTTATCGAAGCTGACATTGCCAATGAAACCAAGGAAAGAAGAATCTGCGTCGGAGAAGGTTCTGTTTCCGTAGGTGATTTCTCCCACTCCTTCTCCTTTGAAGGCTCCGTTGTCAACCTCTTCTACTACCGCTCAGACGCAGTCCGCAGAAATGTACCGAACCCGATCTACATGCAGGGTCGTCAGTTCCATGACATTATCATGAAGGTTCCTCTTGACAATCCCGATGTTATCGACACATGGGAAGGCACACTGAAAGCGTTGCAGTCGAACGGATCGTTCAATGACTGGATTCGCGAGTTCTGGTTTATCGGACCTGCATTTACTGCACTGAACGAAGGTGGCCAGAGAATTTCAAAAATCGAGGTTAACAGCATCGGCACACAGAGCGGCGAAAAAGGTCCTGTCGGTGTCACCAGATGGCGCTTCTCTCATGGCGGCTCCGGTATTGTTGACTCCATCGCACGCTGGGCAGAACTCTTCCCTGCAGACAAGCTCAACAGACCAGCATCAGTTGAAGCCGGATTCCGTTCCGACTCACAGGGTATTGAGGTCAAGGTTGACGGCGACTTCCCCGGTGTATCAGTAGATGCAGGCGGTGGTCTTCGCAGAATCCTGAACCATCCGCTTATTCCGCTTGTTCACCACGGTATGGTAGGCAAGTTCAACGACTTTACCGTAGACACACAGCTTAAAATTGTTCTGCCTAAAGGTTACAAAGTGCGCTATGCTGCACCTCAGTACCGTTCACAGAACCTTGAAGAGTATCGCTGGAGCGGCGGCGCTTATGCACGCTGGGTCGAGCATGTCTGCAAGGGCGGCACAGGACAGTTTGAAGTCCTCTACGCTCAGTAAGCTCATCTTACAGTAACAGAAAAACCGGCTCTTGGCCGGTTTTTCTGTTTGCTATCCGAGCAACTGGAGAATATCCTCAATCTCCCCCTTGATCTCCTTCATAAGCAAAAGTCGCCGCTCGTCAACAACCGTATTGCGTTTCTTCTCCTGACCAATCTGTTTCTGCAGCTTCAAAATCTCTGTAGTTTTGTGATCGCCTTCACTATCCTTGAGTACCCCTTTGACGATCTCACTGGCTTTACCGAGCCGGTAACCTTTCTCGTAAACCAGCTCCTTGATATTGAGCACCATAGCGATATCCCTGTTGGTATAGCGCCTATTGCCCCTGGTATCACGGGCAGGAGCAAGCTCCGTAAAAAAACTTTCCCAGTACCTGAGCAGGTATGATGGGATTCCGGCAATTTTACTCACCTCGCCGATGGAGTAGTAGTTTTTTCTTGAATCGAATGCCATAAATCGGAAGTGACGGATGAAATTTTGATTTCCCTATTCTTATTATACATTACTACCGTCACGATCAAAAATATATGACGGATGAAAAATTTACTCAGCCTGAAACCCTACCTGCTCAGGTATAAAAAAAACCTGCTGGCCGGTTTTATCTTTGTTATCCTGACCAACCTTTTCGCCGTCATCGGGCCGAAATATATTGGTATGGCGATAGACACCATGAACCGCCGCTTCGAACTCGAACATGTTCTTGGTGATACCGCACTCTATTTTCTTTTTGCACTGCTGAGCGGATATTTTCTCTTTCTGGTACGCCAGAACATTATTGTCATTTCAAGGCATATTGAATTTGACCTGAAGAATGACTATTTCAGCCATCTGCAAAAGCTCCCGAGGAAATTCTATAATACGACCAGTACCGGAGAACTCATCTCAAGAGGCACCAATGACCTTAATGCCGTCCGGGAGTTTCTCGGACCCGGTATCATGTACTCCCTCAACACCTTTTTCCGGCTCTTTTTTGCACTCATAGCCATGATTGCGCTCTCTCCGAAACTGACTTTTTTTGCCCTTCTGCCTGCACCGCTTCTCAGTTATTCCGTTTACAAAATCGGAGGGGCAATGCAGAAACGCTCCAAAAGCATTCAGGAGAGCTACGGTGCCATTACCAATCTTATCCAGGAGAATCTATCCGGAATCAGGGTGGTAAAAAGCTATACCCGTGAATCCTTTGAAATAGAGCGGTTTCAGACACTCAACAAAGAATACTACAGCAAAAACCTTTCACTCGGAAAACTTCAGGCGCTCTTTTTTGCTTTTCTCACCTCTCTGACCGCCTTCTCACTGCTCCCTGTTGTGTGGGTCGGCGGTCTGAGCGTTATTGAGGGGAGTATGACAATAGGCGGAATTGCACAGTTCATCGTCTATGTCTCCATGCTGAGCTGGCCGATCATCTCCATCGGATGGGTCACCAGTATAGTCCAGAGAGCTGCATCAGCACAACTGCGTCTTGACGAGATCTTTAACATTGAACCTGAAACCGAAGAAAACCTCAGCAAGATCACTGCCGACGAGCCGTTTAAAGGGGCGCTCTCATTCCGTAATGTCCGTTTTCACTACCCCGGTCAGCAAACAACTCCGGTTCTCAAAAATATCACGCTCGACATAGCTACCGGATCAAAAGTAGCCATCGTAGGCGCAACCGGCTCGGGCAAGAGTACGCTGGTCAACCTGATCCCGAGGCTCTACGAGCCTGTTGAAGGTGCCATACTGCTTGATGGAAGAGATATCAGAACCCTTCCGCTCAAAACCCTGAGAGAGCTGATCGGCTTTGTTCCTCAGGTGAATTTCCTCTTTTCCGATACCATAGAAAACAATATCAACTGGGGCAGCAGGGAAAATGACGCCAAGGAAGTGATTGAGGCAAGCCGGATAGCGATGCTCTATGATGATGTTGTGGAGTTCCCCGACGGATTTGAAACCATGCTTGGTGAAAAAGGGATCAACCTCTCAGGAGGGCAGAAACAGCGCGCCTGTATAGCAAGAGCTATTGCCTGGAAACCGCAACTACTGGTGCTCGATGATGCCCTTTCGGCTGTTGATACCGATACAGAAGCCCGGCTGTTTGAAGCCCTGCTGGAGCGCCTCCCGGAGACCACGATTCTCCTCATCAGCCACCGGATCTCCACCGTCAAAAACTGCGACCGCATCATTGTACTCAAGGATGGCATGATTGCCGAGAGCGGCACCCATGCAGAGCTGCTCGCAGAGAACCACCTCTACGCCGAACTCTACAACCAGCAACTTCTCGAAGAGGAGATTCTCTCGATTTCGTAGAAAACCGGGCAACCACGAGGGATTGCCACTACAGATTTATTTTCCCGATAAAACAACAATGGAAACAGGATTATCTCCATTGGTCACCCAATCCTCTCAATTCACGATTCCGTGTTGAGTACCTTAACCTTTTCGGCATTGGCAATTGCCTTTGCCTTCAGGATATCGACATCGCAGCCCAACTGGTCAGAAGCAAGTGTAACAGCCATTCTCCGGTAGGGGCGGGTTGCAGGTTTTCCGAAAATCCGGATGTCACTGCCGGGCTCTCTGAGCGCATCCTCAACACCGGTGAAGTATGGATTTAAGCCCTCTTTGTCGGCCAGCACAACCGCACTGGCGCCCGCCTTCAAGAGCGTAATTTCCGGAATCGGCAGACCAAGAACCGCCCTTGCATGCAGCTCAAACTCCGAAAGGTTTTGCGTGCCTGCAAGCGTCACCATGCCGGTATCGTGCGGACGGGGGGAGAGTTCGGAAAAATAGATCCCGTCATCAGCGAGAAAAAACTCCACTCCCCAGATCCCCGCACCTGTGAGCGAACGGGTAACCTTTTCAGCAATCTCCCGAGCCTCTTGTAAGTGAGCATCACTGATCATGCAGGGCTGCCAGCTCTCCTGATAGTCTCCCCGCTCCTGACGGTGACCTATCGGAGGACAGAAAAGTGTTACCCCATTTTTTTGCGTAACGGTCAGGAGAGTGATTTCAGTATGGAACTGTACAAAAGCCTCCACAATCACTTCTGCAATATCGCCGCGTTTGCCGCTCTGTGAGTAGCTCCAGGCTTTTTCAATATCCGATTCTGTTTTGACAGTTGACTGCCCCTTGCCCGACGAACTCATAAGCGGCTTGACCACGCAGGGAATCCCCACCTCCCCCACTGCTGCATGCAACTCTTCAAGCGAAGCTGCATAGCGGTAGTTTGCCGTACGAAGCCCAAGCTCTTTGGCTGCCAGATCACGAATGGCTTTCCGGTTCATGGTAAAGTTGGCCGCACGCGCCGAAGGGACAACCTGTATCCCCTCTTTTTCATAATCGTAAAAGCGCTCGGTACGGATCGCCTCAATTTCCGGCACAATAACGTCGGGCTGATGTTTGGCCACAATAGCGTTGAGCGCCAGACCATCAAGCATGTCAATCACCTCCCGCCCGTCAGCCACCTGCTGGGCTGGCGCTTCATTGTAGCTGTCAACGGCAATCACATAGTGCCCCAGACGCTTTACGGCAATGACAAACTCCTTGCCCAGTTCCCCGCTGCCAAGCAGCATGATTTTCTTTTGTTTCACAGGTAAAATTTATTCTTTGAAAACCGTTGCTATGGTATTTTCCGATCTACCCAGTATTCTGGTTTTCGGTGTTGATGCGCAACTGCAATAATAACGATATCTGTTTGTTCAACAGAATAGAGCAATGTATAGGGGAACTTGTGAAGCATGCATTTTCTGATATCCTCTCGTTCCAGAGGCCATGCTTCGGGATATGCAACAATTCTTGATACCGCTTTCTTTACTTCTTCACTGAAGCTCTGACCAAGACCGCTGAACTCCATTTCATAGAACTGTATGGCATCATCCAGTTCTTGCCTGGCATATTTCAAAAAAACGACCTTCATCTACACCTTGAACACCTCTTCCATCGGAATACCCTCAATACGCCCCTCCCGGTAAGCTTTGAGACGTTTCGCTGCCTCGACTGCCCATAATTCATCAATTTTTTTATCTGGCTCGTCAAGGCTTCGCAATAATCCATCAATAATGATAAGCCTCTCTACCGGCTTGAGAGCCATCGCCAAATCAAGAATCTCCTGATTACTCATAAAACCTCTCCTCATTTGAGAAAAAATCATTCAGAAATCCAGCTACTTCATCCCATTTTACAAAATTTCCACCAGCACACCAACGCAAGGGGCTTGCCGGACATCCATAGTTCAGAGGCATGTTACCAAGGCGAATCATGTTTAAGGGATACTACTATACTTAAAAGCATTTACAACTGAACGAGACGGTTCAGCAGAATATCTTCAACATTTCGGCGGCTGTCAAGGAGCGCCATGACATAAACGTTGCTCTCCGAAATCCGGTACAACAACCTCCAAGGAGAGATAATCAACTCCCGATAGATAAAAATGCCATTCGAATGCAGTTCCGGAACTATACGGCCTCGTTCGGGAGAGATGAATAACGAAGCTGCTTTAACTCTTATTTTTTCCAGAACATGCAAAGCATTCTGCAAATTGTCTCTGGCAACAAATGCTGTAATCTCTCCGAGATCCCTTTCAGCAGCATCAGTCCATAAAACCTTATAGCCAGAACTCATGACCGCTGCGCTTTTAACTGACGTTCAAGATCACTGAACACCTCCTCTTGCGGTCGTATGTTACCTTTTCGGATATCCTCTTCACCCTGGGCCAGCAGTTTCATCAAGCCAAGCGCATTGCGCATATCTTCATAGCTTTTCGGATCCTGAAGAACAGCTCTCGGTTCTCCATTCTGGGTAATAATCACCGGACGATGCGTCTCGTTGATCTGATCAAGGAGATCAGCAGCTTTTGCCTTGAGATAGGTAACCGGTTTGATATCGGTAGTAATATTCATCGCTTCCCCTGTTCGTTGCTTCTTCCATCCTAATATAGTACGATATTCGGTCCGATAAAAGCACTATCAGGAGAGTATTAGGGAGCATCCTAATTTGAAAGCGGGATGGGAAGAATGATTTCACGATACTTGTCGTCAAGACTCAAGTTCGCGCAACTGGCGGTGGAGGTCTTTGCGGGAGAGGCCGTACATGTGCACGTAGAGCAGGTTGAACATGAGCACGGCTGAGCGGAGCTGGGGAGCACGCATGGCTCGTTTGATGGCATTCTCTATCGTGAATACCCGTTTGGTGAGTGCGGTGTAGCTTGGAATGAAATCTTCAAGAGAGATGCGCATCGGCCGGTAGAGCATCTCCTGACCCCATGAAAACCTGAAGGCATCGTGATCATCCTTTGAATGCAGAAGCCGTCCTTCATTGGCCAGACGATCAAAAACACCTGTGCCGGGAATCGGCCTCAGAAGGTTGATTCCCGGAACATCAATACCGGTCTCTTCAATAAATGCTTCAATTCTCCGGGGAAGGTCAAGCGTATCTCCGTCAAGGCCGTAGATAAAGCTGCCATAGACGCAGATGCCCGCTTTTCGGATATTTTTAATACACTCGACCTGACGCACTGCCGGATTGTGAAACTTTTTATGGGCATGATTACTGCCATCCTCTATACTCTCGATGCCGACAAGCAGTGCTCCGCACCCGGAACGGGCAAACGCCTCAAGCAGCTTGGGCTGCTCACCGAGCGCAGTGGTCGCCTGGCCTACCCATTTGATACCAAAGGGAATGAGACCGGTGAAAAGCTCCAGGGCATAGGCTTCATCAGCATTGACGGTGTCGTCGAGAAAGAAAAAGATCCGCTTGTCCTCTTTCAGAAACAGTTCAACCTCTCTGAGCACGTCACTGACACGGCGATGACGGAGACGGTGGCCATTCATAACGTGGACATTGCAGAAGTCACAACTATAGGGGCACCCTCTCGTGGTCTGCACCACGTTGGTAGTAAAGTAGCTCCGGATATCGAGCGCGCTCTTGCTGACAGTGCGCTCCGCCGAAAGATCGGGAAAGGTTGCAACACGGTACTCCGGCTTCAGTGCTCCCCGGAGAAGATCCTCCTGAACCTCCCGCCAGATCTCATCAGCCTCACCTATCACGAGAGCATCGGCATGATCACGGCAGTTTTCAGGAAAGATGGTCACGTATGGGCCGCCAAGCACAACCTTGATCCCGATTGAACGAAGATGGCGGGCAAGATCGAATGCGGGTTTGACTGCTCCGGTCTGCACACTGATTCCGACAAGATCCCAGTGCTGATCAAGCGGAAGCTTTTCAAAACGCAGGTCGCATATTGTCTGACTGACCCCGGCAACCTGCTGTGAGGTGAGAATCATCAGCGAGAGCGGCGGAATGGCAAACTGTGCCCTGCGGATGATATTGCTGAGCGCGCTCTCCTTGAGCGAACTGAACAAGTTCTGTTTTACCGTTGCGCTGTCGAGCAGAGAGGCTCCGTCAACACCACTGTCTGCCTGAATAAAAATGAGTAGTACCTTTTTCCCCCCTTCACTCTGCTCCCTCATCAGAATCCTCCGCTTGAGCGTGCAAGATCCTGAAGCTTTTTCAGTTCAAGCAGCCCCTCAATCGGGGTGAGCCGGTCAATATCAAGCATCTCAAGCGCCCTTCGAAGCTTCGAATCAGCCTCTTCAAACAGGCTGATCTGCATACTTTTAACCGTCGGGGGGCGGTCAACGGGAACCTCTATATCCCGCTTCTCCATTCCCGCAAGGATCTCCCTTGCCCTCACAATAACTTCCTGCGGCATGCCTGCCATTTTAGCAACCTCGATACCGTAGCTGTTGTCGGTAGAGCCACGAACAATCTTGCGGAGAAAAATAACACGGTCGGCGGTCTCCACAACCGTTGCGTTATAGTTCACGACACCGGGTATCCGGTTTTCAAGTTCGGCAAGCTCATGATAGTGGGTCGCAAAGAGCGTTCTGGCGCCAATTGCGTGAGCGATATACTCGCTCATTGACCAGGCAATCGACATACCGTCAAAGGTGCTGGTACCACGGCCGATCTCATCAAGCAGAAGAAGACTTGTTGAGGTGGCATTGTTGAGAATACTTGCCGCTTCATTCATCTCGACAAGAAAGGTGCTCTCTCCGGACGCAAGGTTGTCCGAAGCACCGACCCTGGTAAAAATCCGGTCAACAAGGCCGATTTCCGCCCGCTCGGCCGGAACAAAGCTGCCTGACTGTGCAAGCAGTACAATCAGCCCGATCTGGCGTAAATATGAGCTTTTACCAGCCATGTTGGGGCCGGTGATGATGAGCATCTTCTGTTTCTGATCAAAAAGGCAGTCATTCTGCACATAGGGTTCATCAGCCTTCATGATTCGCTCCAGAACAGGATGACGGCCACCGGCAATATCGAGATTGCTGTGATCCCTCATTTCCGGTTTGCAGTACCCGTACTGAACAGCCGCAAAGGCAAACGAAAAGAGTGTATCAAGCTCTGCTATAACCGAGGCATTTGCCTGAATAACCGAAGCGTGCCCGGCTACCTCTGCACAAAGGTCATGAAAGAGGCGGGCCTCAAGCGCAAGGCTTTTCTCTTCAGCATTGAGAATCTTCTCCTCATACTCCTTCAGGGCCGGTATGGTGTATCGCTCCGCGTTGACAAGTGTCTGTTTTTTCTCATAATAGGCTGGTACCTTGTCGCTGTTGGCCCGGCTTATTTCGATATAGTAACCGAATACCTTGTTGAACTGTACCTTGAGCGAGGAGATAGAGGTGTTAATTCGCTCCTGCTGCTGAATCTCCATGAGTCGGTCTTTGGCCGTTGATGCAATTGAGCGCAGATCATCAAGCTCAGCATGATAGCCGCTCTTGATATAGCCGCCGTCTCTCATAGATGCGCCGGACTCGGGATCTATCGCCTCCCCGATGCGCCGGGCAAGTTCAGGCAGCGAGTTCAGTTTGGTTGAAAGAGAGCGGAGCCTCAGGGATGCCGCATCCTGAAGCAACTCCTGAAGCAAAGGAATAATGGCCAGCGAAAGGCCCAGTTGGCGAACCTCTCTCGGCATAGTGCGGAATGTTGCAATACGCGCAAGTGAGCGCTCAAGATCATTGATACCCGAAAGCTGCTCACGGAGCCCGGCGCACATCTCCCGGCTCTCTGTCAGCTCCTCAACCGCATCGAGGCGGAGCTGGATATCCTCAATTTTTCTCAGCGGTCGCTGCAGCCACCGGCGGATGAGTCGCGCCCCCATCGGGTTGCAGGTGTGGTCCATAACCTGAAGCAGGCTTCCGTTAAGTGTGCCGTCCTGCATTGAAGAGATGATCTCAAGATTTCGCTTTGTCTGCAAGTCAAGCGTCATATGATCATCGCCATGCAGCTCGCTGATCCGGGTGATATAGTGCAGACGGTTCTGGCGGGTCTCTTCAAGATATTGGAGAATAACGCCCGCTGCGACTCGGCCTGCACGATTCCCCTCTATACCAAACCCTTTAAGGGAGTGGGTTTTGAAGTGCCTTGAAAGCACGTCACCGGTCTGCTCTTCACTGAACATCCAGGCATCAAGCTCGGTTATGAGCAACTCCTGTGAACAGGATTGTTTCAGCAGTTCAAACCGGGAGCGCTCTGAGGCTGAAATGAGAATTTCGGATGGATGAAGTGAAAGCAGAAACTCCCTGACACCTTCCGGCTCCATTGAAGCGATACTGAACTCGGCAGTGGTTACATCAATAAAGGCAACTCCTGCAAGAGTCGTTCGTCCCTCCTTGACAAAGGCCACAGCACAGAGGTAGTTGTTGTGGCATTCATCAAGGATCTTGTCGCTGAAGGTGATGCCTGGTGTAACAATATCGGTGATTTCACGGCGGACAATTCCCTTTGCCTCGGCCGGGTCTTCAACCTGGTCACAAACCGCAACCTTGAACCCCTTCTTGACCAGTTTGGCAATATAGCCATCACTGGCATGGTGAGGAAACCCGGCCATCGGCACTTCAGCCGAAGAGCCGTTGGAACGCTTTGTCAAAACGATATTCAGTGCACCGGAAACCAGACGGGCATCCTCAAAAAATGTTTCATAAAAATCTCCCACACGAAAAAGCAGCAGAAATTCAGGGTACCGCTCCTTGACCTCCAGATACTGGCGCATCATGGGAGAGTGCTCTTTCTGCGTAACCTTTTCTTTACTCATAGAGGGATTCATCAACGATTGAATAGAGAGGTACCCTGTTACCGGGGGATCATTGCCCGATGAAAAAGAAGAAGCTACTTCAGCGCATCTAAATAAACAAACCACAACAACCTCTTTCAAAAAAGGGAACTACTCTCATTGACGAGAGAGAGAACAGTGCATCTGAAAAGCTCTTGCGCTCATTGAGCAAGAGATGGAAAATTTAGAAGTTCGCATATTTGAATATGAGGGAATTAATACTATATTTCAGTCCTTTATCACTAAAATACGAGCAAGATGCAGGCGTTGATCAAGATTTCCGATAAACAATTTCTGGTAAAACAGGGCGACAAGCTCTTTGTGCCCAAACAACAAGCCGCAATCGGCGATACCATGGAAATCAAAACCATGGCTGAGATTGACGGTATCAATACTAATCTGAATCCTGCAGGCAGCATTCAGGCCAAGGTTCTTGATCATGTCAAGGATGACAAGGTTATTGTTTTCAAGA
>JAAXXL010000105.1 GCA_013334485.1 Chlorobiaceae bacterium
GAGATGAACGTTTATTATGACCAGGATGCCGATCTCGGTTATCTGCAGGGAAAAAATATTGCAATTCTCGGTTACGGCAGCCAGGGCCATGCTCATGCTCTGAACCTCAAGGAGAGCGGACTGAACGTCTGTGTCGGTCTTCGTGCTGACAGCTCATCCAACGCAAAAGCACGTGAAGCCGGCCTGCAGGTCAATACTGTGGCAGAAGCGGTCAAGTGGGCTGACGTTGTCATGGTACTGCTTCCCGACCAGACACAGAAAGCGATCTACGAGAGTGAAATTGCCCCCAACCTTGTTCCTGGCAATACCCTGGCGTTTGCTCATGGATTCAATATTCATTACAAGCAGATTGTTCCGGAAGAGACCGTGAACGTCATCATGATTGCACCGAAAAGCCCCGGCCATCTTGTTCGCCGAACCTACACTCAGGGTAATGGTGTTCCCTGCCTTATCGCAGTTCATCAGGACTATACCGGAGAGGCAAAACAGCAGGCGCTTGCATGGGCAAAAGCTCTTGGCGGCACCAAAGCCGGTGTTATTGAAACATCTATCAAGAATGAAACAGAGACCGACCTTTTCGGTGAACAGGCAGTACTCTGCGGTGGTTCAGCCGAACTGATCAAGGCTGGATTTGAAACCCTTGTCGAAGCCGGATACCCCGAAGAGCTTGCCTATTTTGAGTGCATGCACGAGCTGAAACTGATTGTTGACCTCTATTATGAAGGTGGCCTGTCGAGAATGAACTACTCTGTAAGTGATACAGCCGAGTATGGCGGCATGACCCGCGGACCTCGCCTCATCACCCCTGCAGTTAAAGCTGAGATGAAAAAGATTCTTGAAGAAGTACAGGATGGCCGTTTCGCCAAAGAGTTTATTGACGAGTGCAACGGTGGCTACAAGAACCTCAACAAACTCAGAGCCGAAAACAGCGGCCATTCGATTGAGAAGGTCGGTGCCAAACTGCGCGACATGATGAGCTGGTTGATTAAAAAATAACAGAATCCGACAGAAGAATGTACAAGATCGTATCAATACCGGGTGATGGTATCGGCCCGGAAGTAGTTGCCGGAGCTGTTTCAGTATTGAAGCTGCTCTCGAAAAAACATGGTTTCGACGTAGAGATTGAAGAGCATCCGTTCGGTGGGGCATCCTATGACCTGCATGGCGAGATGCTTACAAATGCAACACTTGAGGCGTGCAAAAAGTGTGATGCCGTGCTGCTTGGCGCTGTTGGCGGACCGAAATGGGAGAAGCTGCCGCACGAACATAAACCCGAAGCCGCACTGCTTAAAATCCGCAAGGAGCTTGAGCTGTTTGCAAACCTGAGACCGGCCAAAGTCTACGATGCTCTGCTTGACGCATCCTCTCTCAAAGCCGAGGTGGTTCAGGGAACGGATTTCCTTGTTTTCAGAGAACTTACAGGCGGTATCTATTTTGGCCAGCCACGCGGATTCGATGAGAACCGGGGCTGGAACACCATGGTCTACGAGCGCTATGAAGTAGAACGTATTGCCCGACTCGCTTTTGAAGCTGCCCGGAAACGCAAGGGAAAAGTGATCTCGATCGACAAGGCCAACGTGCTTGAAGTTTCCCAGTTCTGGAGAAATGTTGTGCATGAAATCCACAAAGAGTACGCTGATGTTGAGCTGAGCGATATGTATGTAGACAATGCCGCCATGCAGATTGTACGGAACCCGAAACAGTTTGATGTCATTGTCACCAGCAATCTTTTTGGCGACATTCTGAGCGACATTGCAGGCATGATTACCGGAAGCCTCGGCATGCTCCCTTCGGCAAGCATCGGCACAACCTATGCCCTTTACGAGCCTATTCATGGCAGTGCGCCTGATATAGCCGGTCGTAACATCGCAAACCCGATTGCAACAATCGCTTCGGTAGCCATGATGTTCGAGCACAGTCTCACCAAACCAGCTATTGCCCGCGAAATCGAGCAGGCTATTGAGGCTACGCTTGCAGCAGGACTGCGGACGGCTGATATTGCAGCTCCGGGAGAGAAAACCGTCTCGACAACAGAGATGACAGAGGCAATTGTTCGCCATCTTGGCGCCTGAACAAACTATAGGCGGAGAGAATTCGGTGAAAGAAAAGATTCTGATATTTGACACAACGCTGCGAGACGGGGAGCAATCCCCCGGTGCATCACTGAATGTTCAGGAAAAGGTGGAGATTGCCCGGCAGCTTGAAAAGCTGGGTGTAGACGTCATAGAGGCCGGCTTTCCGGCCTCATCTCCCTTGCAGCTTGAAGCAGTGCAGCGTGTCGGTGCAGAGTCCGGAGCCATAGTAACCGCTCTTGCAAGATCAGTTGAAGGTGACATTGCTGCTGCATGGAAGGCTTTACAGCAGGCCAGGAAGCCCCGCATCCATACCTTCATCGGCACGTCCGACATCCATATTTCAGGGAAATTCGGCAGTGAGCGCTACGGTCTTTCGCTCAAGGAGAAGCGAAAAACCATTCTCAGAATGGCGGCTGATGCTGTATCCTATGCAAAAACCTTTACCAACGATATTGAGTTTTCCGCTGAAGATGCCGGTCGTACCGATCCCGGCTATCTGGCAGAGATTATTGAAGCGGTTATAACGGCCGGTGCGACTACGGTCAACATTCCCGACACGACCGGTTACACCTGGCCATCTGAGTTCGGAGAGAAAATAGAGAATCTCCGCCAAAATGTACCCAACATCGGTGATGCAGTCATCAGCGTTCACTGTCATAACGACCTTGGTCTTGCTGTTGCCAACACCCTCAGTGCCCTTCAGCATGGAGCCCGCCAGGTGGAGTGTTCCATGAACGGCATTGGAGAGCGTGCCGGGAATGCCTCACTTGAGGAGATTGTGATGGCTCTGAAAGTCCGCAGTGACCTTCATAACTTCTGCACCGGTGTCATAACTGAAGAGCTCTACAACACGAGCCGTATGGTCTCGACCTTTACCGGTATCATTATCCAGCCAAACAAGGCAATTGTCGGTGACAACGCATTTTCTCACGAGTCCGGCATTCATCAGGACGGGATGCTTAAAAACCGTGAGACCTACGAGGTCATGACACCCGAATCGGTAGGAGTGCCCCGAACAAGCATTGTGCTTGGTCGCCACTCAGGAAAACATGGATTGCAGTCACGTCTTCTTGCGCTCGGCTACAAACTCCAGGATGCTGAACTTGAAGCTGTCTATCGCAGGTTTGTAGATATTGCCGACAAAAAGAAAGAGGTCTACGATGACGATCTCAGAGTGCTGATGGGTGACGAACTAAGCAGACCCGGAAGCGCATTTGAACTTGACTACCTTCATATCAACAGCGGTACCGCTTCGATTCCTACTGCCACGGTGAGAATCAAGCACAGCAGCCAGATTTATGAAGAGTCTGCGACAGGTGACGGCCCTGTCGATGCCTGTTTCAGGGCTATTGAACGGGCACTCGGCATTGAATCGATGGTTACCTCCTACTCAGTCCGTTCAACCACTGCCGGCCGTCAGGCTCTCGGTGAGGCTCTGGTTCGTATCAGGGACCGGAATGTATCCTTCAACGGAAGAGGGGTATCAACCGATATTATTGAGGCAAGTGCCAAAGCATACCTTCAGGCTCTCGGCCTGCGCCAAC
>JAAXXL010000065.1 GCA_013334485.1 Chlorobiaceae bacterium
AATAGCAGGCGAAAAGATGCTCGGCCTGAAAGGTGTTGCCGGTATCTTCCCGGCCAACAGCACAGGGGATGACATTGCCGTCTACAGTGACGAGAGCCGCACAACCCTGCTCGGAACCCTCCACACACTCCGCCAGCAGGAGAAAAAAGCGGGCGGCGAACCGAACCTTGCGCTTGCCGATTTCATCGCACCAGTCAATTCAGGTATTAAAGACTACATTGGCGGTTTTGCCGTGACCGCAGGGCTCGGCATTGAACAAGCACTCAAACAGTTCACGCTGGAGCAGGACGACTATCACAAAATCATGACGCAGGCACTTGCCGACCGTCTGGCCGAGGCATTTGCCGAAATGCTGCACGAAAAAGTGCGTCGTGAACTCTGGGGTTATGCTCCCGATGAAGCGTTCAAACCCGAAGAGCTTTCCGGCGAAAAATACCAGGGCATTCGCCCGGCTCCCGGATACCCTGCCTGCCCGGATCATACCGAAAAAGCGGATCTCTTTACCCTCCTGAATGCTGAAGTGAGCACAGGTATCACCCTGACCGAAACCTTCGCCATGAATCCGGCTGCATCAGTCAGCGGACTCTACTTCGCTCACCCGGCGGCAAAGTACTTCATGCTTGGAAAAATCAGCAAAGACCAGGTTGAGGATTATGCCCGTCGCAAAGGGATGAGTATCAAGGAGACTGAGAAGTGGCTGGCGCCGGCGCTTGACTACGAACGAAAATAAGCCAAAGCTGATACGTGGAGCGAGTCCACGGTACATGAGGAGCACCGTTATAAATTGTCGTGAGCGATTTGAGTACAAGGCGGACGGAGCGCAGAAACCGGAGTGTACACGAGAGTACATGAGGATTTCGAGCACCGCCCAACGAAGTAATCGAATCGCGGAACAAATTTATAGCGGTGCTACAGCTTCATCATTGGCAACGGACTTAATGGATGGCTTTTGAAGCGTTCCACAGCAAGCTGCACAAGCTTTCTGTGGAAACCGGCATTGGGGAATTCATCAAGCACATCGGTTACAAAATCATCCTGCAGCTTGAAGCGGAGTAACCCGCCGGTCATATCTATCCAGTCCGCTTTCCGGAACAGTTCAACCAGCCACTCAGGATGCTCTTTATATCGGGTCAGCTTGTGATGCTCCCCGATCATGGCCTCTATTTCACTCTGCCACTCTCCCCTTCCCGTTTTTTCAAGATAGTTTCGGGCAAGAAGCTGTGAAGAGGCCAGATAGTCAAAAGTGCTCTCTGTCCAGATTCCGAGATCGTGATAAAACACCGCAACCGCAATTTTATCGAGGTCAACCTCCCTCTTCCTTGCAAGGGCACAGCAGAAGTTGTAAACCCGCAAACAGTGGTTCCTGTAAGCATCGTAATCCTCCCCCAGCAACTCCTTATAGTCGGCAAACAAATCGTCAAGTAAAAGAGAATTTATAATAGTCCGTGTATCATTCATATATATGCGGCATTGGTATGACCTGTTTTTTATCTATAATAAATGTTAATATACGCTCTGTGGCTGTTTTATGGGTCATTTGAGATGATGTTACAGCCCTCAATCCCATAGTTATTTAACTCCAAAATTGTTTCCTGCAAGAGAGTAACATGAAAAGCTTAAACAATTCCGAGAATATAATTCCGGCTGATGTGAATTCCGGATAATATACATGCAACAATAACGCATAAAGAGTGTTGCTTCTGATGCAGAGACTGAAAAATAAAGCCAGAGAACTTATTGAGCATGCCAAACCGAATCTTGGTGTTGTAGGTCTTTTCGGCTTTCTCGGATATCCGGTTTATTATCTCATCTGGACCTATATCTTTCCTCAACCCTACGAAAATCTGCCTCTGCGGATATTCTGTGCGTTCATCAGTATACCCTGGGTTCTCTATCAGTTTATTCCAAAAAAGTTTAAAGATTTTTTCCCCCTCTATTTCTTCTTCTCGCTCTTTATTGTTATTCCATACTTTTTCAGCTTCATGATGCTGAAAAATGCATTTTCAGTCGAATGGTCAATGTCTGCAATGGCAGGAATATTCCTCCTGACACTGCTTATTTCCGACCGTACGGTTATCATTTTAATGACCGCTGCGGGATTTATTGCTGCATATTTTACAGTTCTTATGCTGGATGGAAGAGTTGATTATACCTATTTCATCCCGGAGTATATCCCTATTTTTCTCTTCTCCATTGTCGGCAGTATTATCGCCAGCCATAAACAACAGCAGGCCTACAAGAGCAAAATCGCTCTCATGAAAAGCCTGAGCGGAAGTATCGCTCATGAAATGAGAAACCCTCTCAACGCTATTACCACAGCAATAGCTTCTGTGCAAAACACACTACCGGTCAAACCGGGAATTGACGCCGCCACTAAAAGCTATTACCGGTTAAGCCATTCCGGACTGATCCATATTCATGATATCATTGAGGAGAGTTCACTTACCCTGAACAGCGCGAACAAAATTATTGATTCGATTCTGACAAGCCTGCAGGGCGGCGAAGTAGTCGTTGATGATTTTATTCGCATCAAGTCTGATAATGCAATTGAAACAGCACTTCGCAGATTTCCCTACAATGACACAAGAGAAAAGGAGGTTATCAGCTTTGAAAAAATTACCAACTTTGATTTTCTCGGAGATCGGGATCTCTTCTTCTTTGTCATTTTTAACCTGCTGAAAAATGCTCTTTACTATAAAGAAAAAAACAACTTCAAGATAACGATCACTACTGATGCAACAACTTCGAGCAATATCATCAAAGTCAGAGACAACGGGCCAGGAATAAAAACGAAAAATATCGAGCTGATCTTTGAAAGTTTTTATACTTCCAACAAAAAGGGAGGAAACGGACTCGGATTATCATTCTGCAGAAGGGTCGTAGAATCCTTCGGGGGAACTATACACTGTAACTCGAAAGAGGGTGAATGGACTGAATTCACCATCACGCTGCCAAAATATCAATCAAAAAAAGTACGGGATATTAAAAGGAAAATCCTTTACAAAAAGCGAATCCTTATTACCGATGATGACAGCGCTAACCGCCTGATTATCTCAAAATACCTTTCGGAACTTCACTGTCAGATTGATCAGGCAGAAAATGGCCTACAGGCAGTAGCAATGGTTTCAGAAAAAAGGTATGATCTCTTGTTTATGGATTTCGAAATGCCATTTCTGAACGGGGATCGTGCGGTTAAACTTATTCGCTCTGCACAGAATATTGAGCCTTCACTTGCCCTTCATTATCGTGATGTCCCGATTATCGGTATTACATCACTGCCAAAATCCGAAGCCAAAGAGCGGGCTGAACAAAGTGGCATGAACGAAGTGCTTTCAAAGCCGATCAGCATAGTGACCACAAAAAATATTATCGAGAAATATTTTTTTTCTGACATTTCAACAGACAGAAGTGAGCCCGTAATCATTTACAGTAACAAGCGAATTCTTCTGGTTGATGATAATGAAACAAGCAGAAAAATTATGCGTGTGATGCTCGAACACTATGGATATCAAATCGAGGAGGCGTTCAATGGCAGAGAAGCTCTCACACAGCTTGAAAAAAATGATTTTGATCTGGTGCTGATGGATGTAGATATGCCGGTTATGGACGGCATCGAAGCAACAAGGGCAATCAGAAGCGGTAAAAATTTCTTCCGGTTTCGAGCCAGCAAAAATATCCCGATTATTGCTATTACCGGAAACAGTGATGAGGATAGCTACCGAAAACTGAAGGAGGCCGGCGTGGACTTTCATCTCTGCAAACCGGTTTTCAAGGATACACTTATATCGACCATTAATATTTTACTGAAAAACGATCTACCGGAGGAGAACAGCATGGCCAGTAATTCCAATCTTGATCCGGCACAAGAGGAGTCCGGGTTCTGGAAAACAATTAACAGTGAGCACATTCTTGACAGCTCAATTATCGAAGAGTTGAGAGAGATCGGCGGGGATGAATTGGTCGTAAGCCTATTCGATACCTTCATTGGTGATTCGGATAAAGTGATAGCTGCACTTTCCAGAGCATTTGCAGATGAGGCGATAAATGATTTTGATCATCTCATTCATTCGCTCAAAGGCACCTCTGGTAGTATTGGCGCCAACAAAATATATCTGCTTTCCGGATACATCAATGAATTTTCACGCATTGGAAAGTGGCCCGACAACAGTTTATGGATGCCGACACTTAAAACTTTTTTTGCAGAAACCATAGCGGCGATGAAGAATCACATCAATATTCTTGCCCGCCAATCTTCATGACCATTACAGAAAAGTGTCGAAAATCAAAGTTGCCGGTAACTAATCTGCAATAGTTTGCCGGCTTCATTTATCCTCGATTTTCACCCCTTGCCTGCCCTGCAGGTAACCAATCGCTTCATTCTGTTCAATCCTCATTTTTTTCTATCCCGAATACCTCTCTGCTGCGAAGAGAAGAGCTAATACGCTAATTATCCAAACATTCTGTATCTTGTTTTTATCATATTTTATCACATTCTTCGGAAGAGAGAAGAGGCGGCTATTCTGGCTAACCGATCGGGTTAAAAGCAACAATGGGTTGGTGCGAAAAAAAGCAGGCTACAATCATGATAAGGTAAGCAATGAGCGGTACGGTTTTGCCTATCCCAGGGTTTTTGAGTGAGCGTTTGCTTGCCTATGAGGAAGTCTCGATCAAGACTCGCAGGAATGGAAAACCCCTCGTCCTCGGCAAGAAACCACCATCCGGATCGGTTATACTCCAGAGTAATGATTATCTGAGCATTTCAACGCACCCCAGGATTTTGCAGGCACAAATATCCCGGCTTGAACAGGGTTGCAATGAAATGGTCATGTCGGCTGTTTTTCTTCATGAAGGCAGTGATAAATCGCTTTTTGAAAACGCAATGGCAGAGTTTGCCGGTTTTGATAGTGCTATTTTATGCCAATCCGGATGGGCTGCCAATGTTGGTCTCATGCAGACAATAGCCGATCAGCACACTCCCGTCTACATAGATTTTTTTTCCCACATGTCACTTTGGGAAGGTGTCAAGACATCCGGAGCTCCCTTTTATGCATTCATGCACAACGATTCCGATCATCTTGAAAAGCTTGTCAAGCAGCACGGTCAAGGCATTATTGTCGTAGATTCTCTCTACAGTACAACCGGAGATATTGCTCCTCTCACAGAAATCATCGATATCGCCAACCGCTACAACTGTCTCTCCCTCGTTGATGAATCACACTCTCTGGGAACCCATGGTCCAAAGGGATCGGGACTGGTAGCTTCACTCGGGCTGACCGACAGGGTACATTTCATAACCGGCAGTCTTGCAAAAGCCTTTGCCGGCAGAGCCGGTATCATACTCGCCCCAAAACGTTTTGCACAGTATTACCCCTACGCGGCATTTCCGGCAATTTTCAGTTCAGCTCTTCTGCCTCATGAAATTGCCGGATTGTCAGCAACCCTCGAGGTCATTATTGAAGGTGATGATCGTCGAAAAAAACTGCATGATCATTCGGATTTTCTGCGAAGCGGTCTGGACGCACTTGGCTATTCCATAGTCAGCCAGTCACAGATCATATCTCTCGAACCCGGAAGTGAGCCCCAGATGGAAATATTGAGGGATGCGCTTGAAGATCACAATATTTTCGGTTCAGTCTTCTGTGCACCGGCGACCCCGAAAAATCGATCGCTCATGCGCTTTTCACTCAACAGCAGTATGGATAAAACGGAATTGCAGCAGGTGCTTGACGTCTGCCAGATAATAAGGGAAGAGGCCGGGATGTGGGAGTGGAAATCGACCAAAAGAAAAAAACTGACCGGCGAGTCAAGAGCCTGTTCATTATGAGGAAGGGGGCCTCCCTGTCACAGGGATGTAAAGCTTTTCTGCAGGTTAGCAAGATAGTGCTCAATCATTGAGGTGAACTCCATGACAATCAGTGGAG
Source organism: Chlorobiaceae bacterium (assembly GCA_013334485.1). Taxonomy (GTDB): domain Bacteria; phylum Bacteroidota; class Chlorobiia; order Chlorobiales; family Chlorobiaceae; genus Chlorobium. The sequence continues at coordinate 5,922 of JAAXXL010000065.1, forward strand.
AGATGAGAAACTGGAGAAAAGAGGGGAAATCCACCATCAATTCACCCTTTGTAATCAACATAACTGATGTACCTGCCGCTTTAGGGCTTATCACCCACTCTCCCTCAACCTGAGCGTTACCGACTCCGGGAACAGGATGCCATACAATCTTCCGGGAAGCACTGTCTGAGGAGTAGCAACAGGCATAAATTGTCTGCTGAAGGGTATAGCTGCCGATACCAATCTTTTCCATCTCCCAGCGAAAGGTATTCGAGCCAAGATCAACCAATCGGTCTACTTTCGGAAAATGAGCCGCTGAACGGGAAACATCGGCAAGAAGAGCGAACACCTTATCCGTTTCAGCGGGAGTTTCAAACTCACGCTGAATATTGATCTCAACCGAAAATGACATAGGGGCTCCTCAATTAGTTTATTCCGGGATTCGATTACTTCGTTGTCCCGGCGTATCAGAATCGAACTCAAACCGCTCACGACAATTTATAGAGGTAGCTGTAGAAATCCCTGTGCTTACAATTGGGAAATCGGTTTATTTAGAGCTGTCAGTACCGCACTGTCTCTGTTGTAAACATCATCAAGAAACACAATCTCATCACCCTCGGCAAAAGCTGTGAGATAGAGAATGAAAACAGGAATCCGTTTCGGCAGGTAAACGGTAGTCGTTTTACCGGTATTGATAGACGCCAGAATCCTCTCCCTGCTCCATTTCAGGCTGTCCTGAAGAACCAGCCTGGCAAGTTCCTGCGGATTTTCAACCCTGATACAGCCGGAACTGAAGGTTCTGTTGGTTTTTTCAAAAAGATCTTTGGTGGGAGTATCATGCAAATATACCGTATACCTGTTCGGAAGCATGAACTTGATCCTGCCCAATGCGCCGTGATCCCCTGCACTCTGCTGCAACCGGTAGGGAAAGTTTCCTCCACTGTATTGTGACCAGTTGACCGATGCGGGATTGACGATAACACCATTACGATCAATGATACTGAGCCTTTTCTTTCTGAGATAGGAGCTGTTTTTGCGGATTGCCGGCAGCACATCTTTCGCCAGAATTGTAGGCGGCACAACCCAGCGGGGATTGAAAATAATATATTGCATATCGGCCTTGAACACCGGCGTTTCACGGTAAGGCTGGCCAACAATAACCCGTGTTCCCCAACGGTTACGACCATGCTCGACATAACGCAAGGAAAAACCGGCAATGTTAACAAGTACGTAAGTCGGCTCAAGATCGTTCATAAACCATCTGCACCGCTCCAGATTAATGCGAATCTGTTCAATACGACGCTCGACTGGAATATTCATGGCCTTGAGGGTAGATGGCCCTGGCATACCATCCGCAACAATCCCGTTCCGGTTTTGAAAGCGTTTTACACCTTCAATCATCAGCCTGTCATAAACCCTTGAGGTATCAACAGTAGTAACCGAAATGTCACCAGAAACAGCAAGCCGTTTGCGCAACGACAATACACGATTGTCCGAGACGCCCTCTTTCAGCCCGGTCAAATCCGGCACGGTCGGCCAACCGCCATCTCGTGCAACAGCCCGATTTCGGATAAGTCCTTGTTTCAATTGAATATATTCGGGATGCCGTGGACGAAGTTCAGCCAAAACAGCAGCAATCCTTTCGGCCTTAACGGCATTCTGAAGCCTGAACTCCAGGGCAGTGCTTTTATGAAAATTATTAATATTCCAGTGTGGATCAAGGCTGACCGGGTCAACCTTGCCATAGCGAAGATGGCTGGCGAGAGTGAGGAATGCATCGCTCAGGAGAAGATCAAAGTCAGCTTCCTGCGAAGGGGTCTGTGACGGCTGATTGTAAAAAACCTTAAGCTCCCTGATATGATAATCCGCAGGATCAAGCCCCTCATCAGCAGCACTTTCTATGGTTGTTATCAACTCGGTAATCATGGTCCGTTTTATCCATACCGGGTGGTAACCCCTTGCAGCATAGAATCGGGCCAGCCGGTTCCGGAGCGAAGCACCTTCGAGCTGAGATGCGGCTCCGCCCGGCACTGCCTTACGGTTGAAGTAGCTGGAAATATGCTCTGTTACAGGGTTGGCAACGATACTCTTCTGCCGTATAACAGGGCTTTGCGTATGTGGTTGAACATGAACTTTCTGAGGCGCGGGAGTCCTTGCCGGAACTGGCTGAACAGGACTGTAGGCCAGCAGTAAAAGAAGAATACCGATCATTCGTAGCTCAATGCATTATGAAAAGGGTCAGAAACATCGTACTGAAAGGCAAGATCAGGATTGAGCACTGTTGACTTGAGAGCATAATCCCTTCCTCCCTGATAGATAAACATACAGCTTCCACCCTTGATAAGGTTAATAACCTGCTGAAAAGCATCAACAGAGAGCGCGGGGCACCCCTGACTTCTGCCAAGACGTCCATGCTTTCTGATATAATCATAAGAGACATAATCCGCACCGTGAATAACAATACTTCTCATTTCAGCATTGTCGTTAATCCCCCGTTCCATTCCAAGAAGCCTGAGAGAGTAACCATTCTTGCCGTCATAGGTGTTTCCTGTAGTATAAAAGCCAAGACTGCTTTGATAGGAACCCGGTTGATTCGAAAAACTCTCTGCATAGTTATCACCACTGCCGCTGCCATGCGCAACCAGACCAGAGTAGAGCAGCCTGCCCTCGTTGACATCAATAACAAAAAGTCGTTTTTCGACCGATGGGAGATTAAAATCAATCACTGTAAGAATACCGTCACGCGAAACCTTGCCCTGCTCCCTGAGGGAGTTATAACCTGCAAGGGCCATACTGAGCAGCTTTGGATTTATATGGCTTTTTAGTTCAGAAGATCGGGAGAGAGATGAAAAGTCTTGCTGGAAAGGATTTGCAAAAGAGTCACCCTTTACTGGAGAGACAAGCATAAGAAGCATTAAAAAGGCAGATATCAATCGAATCATAAGCAACCTCAATCGGAGTTAAACCGGAGCCATCAACGCTCGTCGGTATATGCATAAAAAGCCAATCCGGGTATGCAAAACCCGGAACATAGGACATTCATAAAAACACAAATACGTTAACTAAACCCCACAAAAAAAGGGGTACTACACTCGCCGGTAACCGAAGAACGGAAGAAAGGGAGAATTAAAATATCCTGAAAAGATACAATTAATTTCGGCATGGTCAAACCAGCACCACTCAAAGGAGCAGCTCATTTATCCCCGATTCTCATTCAGAAAGAGTCCATTGTCATTTTGCGGGAGCGGGAATAAACCTCCAACGTGAGTTGATGGTTACCGAAATCTCCTGATCAGCAGGGGCCAGTTCCGTACTTGCCGGTGATGGAGCTGCCTTCATGGCTACTGCCTCCATATACGGTCGTTCCCTGTATGAAGGCTGGCCAACACTGACTTCAATCAACTGCCCAAGCCGACCACCTGCAGCGCGAGCCATAATTTCTCCATCCCTGCGGGCATTGCCGACTGCAATCGAAAGTGCCTCATGACGAAGCGAGTCATAACGGCTTGATGAGAATGCAATATTCTGCACCTCGTCGCCACCTGACTGTACCACAGCGTCAATGACTTTTCCGATGCTGCCAAGAGAACGCACCTTGACCTTTATTGAGTGCCTTGCACTGTAACCGTTCAGAACGTTTTTAGCGGTTGACTGCTGCCACTCCCACTTTGGTGAAACCGTAAAGCCCGCAGTCACGGCATCCCCGGATGCAACACCTGCCTGCCGCAGCGCACTCTGCACTGCCTGATATTTTTCAGCCGTATCAGCCGCTGCCTTGTCTGCACTTTTTGCATCCGACTTTATCTCCACTATAAAGTCGGCAACATCCGGCTTTACAGAGACCACTCCAGACGCCGACACCACAACCTGGCTCTCTTCCGCTTGAGCCGAAAAAGAAAAAACAGACTGCAGAACCAGCAATATTGCCGCAACGATACTCAGCTTCTTTTTCATAGTTATCATTCATGAGGTTTTCGAGCACCGACCAACGATGCAATCGAATTGCGGAATAAATTTAGCGCACAGACTACCACTCTGATGAATATAGCCCTACTATCTCCTTATACGCTATGGCAACAGCACAGGATGATACAGGAATCGTTACCAGAAGACCGACACCGAGAGCAAGCGCACCACCAAGGTTCAGCAGGGCAAGCAGACATGCAAACCAAAAAATTGGCCACCACTCTCTGGTAACAATTTTGCGGCTTGTCTCCATTGCCTGCCAGAACTCCATCCTGTAATCAACAATAAGGAACATCGCAAACGTATAACCTACTGCAAGATAGATTCCGGGCAGAACAAGCAGCACAAGACCGACTGCAACCAGAATTCCCATGGCCAGACTCGCCAGAAAAAGAGGCAGAAAGTACCTGAAACCGCCAAAAAAATCTGAGAACTGGATCTCTGTGCCGTTCATCCGTTTGAAGGCAGCAAGACCAAAGCCGATATAGAGCGGCGCAAGAAGAGAAGAAAAAATAAATGAACCGCCTCCGGAACCTGCCGAACTCACTGCCGAAATTGCAAACAGAATCAGGGTAAAGCCAATAAATTCGCCGATATTTTGCCGGAACATCTCCCAGCCTTTGCGGATATAGTCAGAGCCATTAATCTCATATCCATCATTGATCTGGCGATCAAACAGCGCAGGATCGACCTTAACGCCAAAATCAAAAGCAGCCATAATTCGCTCCTGTTGTCAGGATTACTATAAATAAGGGCAGCTCTATTAATTTATTACGCGATTCGATTACTTCGTTGTGCGGTGCTCGAAATCCTCATGTACTGCGTGTACATTCCGGTTTCTGCGCTCCGTCCGCCTCATACTCAAACCGCTCACGACAATTTATAGAGTTGCCCGTTAAAGTCAGGTCATGATAACCGGAAACCCCCAGGATGTACCGCTAATATACCACCCATTCCCATAAGCCGCACAAGCTCTCAAGACCCTCAGAATATACTGCTGGAACACATTAGTTGATAACAACACTACAGGGGGGGTAGAAGTTCAAAAGCACTGCCGACACAATCATCGAAAGGATTCCCGTATTGCATAAACCGCCGACTCACCAACAGGGCGGAAATCAGGGGCGATTTCCGCTCCGTTGAGAGCTGAACAACAGTTCGGAGGAAAAACACTGCTCAGGAGACGATCATGTCATCACAGAATAAAGTTAGTACCGTTCAGGGTTGATGCTGCAATACCGGAAAGAGTAATCTCCATCTCCGCTGTTGCAACATTTCCGTCAGTATCAACCCTGACAATTGTGTTACCGAAACCATCATTGAAATAGTTGATGCCGTGTGCCACAACGTTTGAAGAACTGGTTAAGGTAAATGCCTGATCTCCAGAAGTGGAGGGATTTGCATCTATTGCAGAGAAGTCCAGATTGTCCCTGCCTGATTCAAAGCGATAGATAAGATCACCGGTATCAAGAATATCAAGGAAGCCAAACGTGTCCCTGGCATCCAAAGTGTAGGTATTGGTATACCAATCATAACCGTAACCACCAGCAAGAGAGTCCGCACCGTACCCGCCATAAAGCGTATGAGTGGTGTTACTTCCCCACTGATACTCCGACCAATAACTTTCTATAACATCGTTACCGCTTCCGCCATAGAGGGTGTCCCCGGTGTTGTAATAAGAGTAGATATAATCGTTTCCGGAACCTCCAAAAGCTTGTGAATTCTGAGCGAATACGGTATAAAGAGTATCGTTGCCTGACTGACCATACACCGCGCTGCCATAATAGTCACCGAGGTAATCGTCGCCCTCTCTGCCAGCCATAATATTACCGGAATTATAATCCCAGATGGAGTTGTCATTGCCGGATGTTCCGATATAATTGCCGGCTAGTGCTGGTATAAAATTGTCGAAGTCATTCGGGTCAGCAGAGACTTCAATAACGTTTTGCACCTGCACAGTAAGTGTCTGCACCGCAGTACCTCCATGACCATCATCAACCCTTACATCCACGACATATGCATTATCGTGCAGTGTACCCCCGACATCAAGCGGATTTTCAAAATCGGGTGCAGAGTTGAAAGTCAATACTCCACTGCTGTCGATTGCAAAGCTGTTGAAATCGGTGTTCGCCGTATGCAGGAGGCTGTAACTGAGTGTATCGTTATCCACGTCGGAGGCATGCAACGTCATCACTGCCGTCTGATTTTCATTGACATTGACCGATACCGGAGTGCCTGGTGCAAATATCGGCGCATCGTTGACCGGCGTGATATCAAGTTGCGCACTACCTGCTGCCGTCAAATCGCCATCACTGATGGTGTAATTGAAGCTCACCGAGGTGTCATCGTTATGAACTGGTGTATAGTTCCAGGTATGATCTCCGTTGTAGGCCAGTGTGCCCGAGGAGGCTACAAGATTGCTGACACTGAGCAGTGAACTCTCTGTGTCTGAGGCATGCGCAAGCAGCTCCGTCTCTGTTATCACCCGTAATCCGCTGTCTTCGGCTATCGCTGCAAGGGTAACTTCCGTAGTTACCGGTGCATCGTTGACCGGAGTGATATCCAGCTTCGCACTGCCCGCTGCCGTCAAATCGCCGTCACTGATGGTATAGCTGAAGTTTACCGAGGTATCGTCGTTCAGAGCTGGTGTGTAGCTCCACGTTCCATTATGGTTGTCGGTCAGACTGCCGTTACCGCTCGCTATAACCAGATTGCTGACACTGAGCAGTGAACTCTCTGTGTCTGAGGCATGCGCAAGCAGCTCTGTCTCAGTTATCACCCGTACTCCGCTGTCTTCGGCTATCGCTGCAAGAACCACTTCCGAAGTTACCGGCGGATCGTTGACCGGAGTGATATCCAGCTTCGCACTGCCCGCTGCCGTCAAATCGCCATCACTGATGGTATAGCTGAAGCTCACCGAGGTGTCATCGTTATGAGCTGGTGTATAGTTCCAGGTATGATCTCCGTTGTAGGCCAGTGTGCCCGTTGATGTAACAAGGTTGCTGACACTTAACAAGACGTTGTCTACGTCTGTTGCGTTCGCAAGCAACTCCGTCTCTGTTATCACCCGAGCTCCGCTGTCTTCTGCTATCGAAGCAAGGGTCACTTCGGTGGTTACCGGAGCATCGTTGACCGGAGTGATGTCAAGTTGCGCACTGCCCTCTGCCGTCAAATCGCCGTCACTGATGGTATAGCTGAAACTCACCGAGGTATCATCGTTCAAGGCCGGAGTGTAGCTCCAGGTTCCATTATGGTTGTCGGTCAGGGTGCCATGACCGTTTGCTATAACCAGCCCGCTTGCTGTCAGCGATGCATTATTGTCTACGTCTGTCGCATTCGCAAGCAGCTCCGCCTGCGTGATCCAGCGCCCTCCACTGTCTTCGCCTATTGAAGCAAGAGTCACCACCGAGGTTACCGGAGCATCGTTTGTTCCGGTTATTGTAATCACCAGATCTTTTGGAGCCGAGCTGCTGAATGCATCACTGGCATGGAACGGGACGTGCAGTTCCAGTGTCTGGCCGTCTGCCAACGAGTCATAGCTTGAGGCATCAAAGGTGTAACTGCCGTTCGAATTGAATGTCAGACCTGTCGGGGCGGGAACATCCAGCGAATAGGTCAGTGTTGCCGTTTCTCCGGCATCTGCATCCGTTGCTGTTACGTTTCCGGATATCGTCGAGTCTTCGGTTACTGATGCTACTGCGGCACTCGCTACCGGCACGTCGTTCGTTCCGGTTATAATAATCACAAGATCCTTTAGCGCCGAGTTGCTTGAGGCATCACTGGCATGGAACGGGACGTGCAGTTCCAGTGTCTGGCCGTTAGCCAGCGAGTCATAGCTGGAGGCATCAAAGGTGTAACTGCCGTTCGAATTGAATGTCAGACCTGTCGGGGCGGGAACATCCAGCGAATAGGTCAGTGTTGCCGTTTCTCCGGCATCTGCATCCGTTGCTGTTACGTTTCCGGCTATCGACATGTCTTCGATTACGATTGCTACTGCTGCACTCGCTACCGGTACGTCATTCGTTCCGGTTATCGTGATCACCAGATCCTTTGCCTCTGAGCTGCTTGATGCGTCACTGGCACGGAAGGGTATGGTCAATACCTGTGTCTGGCCTTCGCCAAGTGAGTCGTAGCTTGAGGCATCAA
>JAAXXL010000005.1 GCA_013334485.1 Chlorobiaceae bacterium
CTATATGTGACGTGACAATAGAACATCTTGACATTCTGAAACAGGGTGTGAAAGTATGGAATGAGTGGTTGAAAAAGCCCTCTGGGGTATTTCCTGATCTCTATGATTCTGATCTTTCAGGCGCCGATTTCTCTAATGCAAATTTTGTAAGAGCGGATCTCTCTTTTGCCAATCTCAGTGCAGCCGATTTATCTCAAGCAGATCTTACTGACGCAAATCTTTCTCAATCCGATCTTTCTGGGGCTAATCTTTCTGGAATTAGTCTCTTTGATGCCAATCTCTCCGGTGCTAATCTTGATGGTACAGTCTTCACTGATGCAATATTTGGAATGACAACATTTGCAAATGTTGATCTCAGTACAGCTAACGGACTGGATTCAATAGATCATGTTGGCCCTTCTCCCGTTGGTGTCGATACGATTTATAAGTCTAAGGGTAACATTCCCGTAGTTTTCCTCCGTGGTTGCGGCATACCGGATGAATTTATTGCCTATATCCCCTCATTGATCGGGAAAGGCATTGAATACTACTCGTGCTTTATCAGCTACAGCCACAAGGATGAAGAATTTGCTAAGCGCCTGCACAATGATTTGCAAGCAAAAGGAGTTCGTTGCTGGTTTGCCCCGCATGAGATGAAGATCGGGGATAAAATTCGCCCAACCATTGATGACTCAATCCGTCTTCACGACAAGTTGCTCCTGATTCTATCGGATAATTCTGTGCAAAGCAACTGGGTTGAGCATGAAGTTGAGCATGCCCTCTACCTTGAAACAGAGCGGAAAAAACCAGTTCTCTTTCCGGTCCGAATCGATGAGGCAATCATGGAGAGCACAACCGGATGGGCAGGAAATGTGAAGCGTCAGCGGCACATCTGCGACTTCACAAAATGGAAACAGCACGACGCCTACAAGTCAGCATTCGACCGTCTTCTGCGTGACCTGAAAGCCAGATAGAGTAATGGTGCAGTTAATGGGTTTAGTGATCATTCGTCGTTTGACAGGCGGCATACCTGAGGCAAATGGTGTATATTTATGCTATACTGAATTGATACAGTACCACCTGTAGATACCAGCAATGCATGAGGAGAGTCAAGACAGAGCGTTTTATCGAGCAAATATTTACAAATGGCAGTGTGCCTTGCCGGTTTGAATGCAGCGATGGTGAGACTTACTATGTTAAACATTATGGCAACAATCGGTTACATGTAATCAATGAGCTGATTGGCTTCAAGCTTCTGCAAATGCTCGAACTCCCGACGCCTGACATCGCACTTGTAGAGGTTGTCTCAGGAAGCATTGAAGGACAAAGCTTTGAACGGAAAGCACCTTGTGGTGTCGCGTTTGGTTCAAGACAACTGCCGGGACATTCCAAGTCACTTGACAGGGGTGATTTGTTCGAGGGGCCAGAAATTCGTAAATTTATCGCGCCTCAATCCTTGGTGGGGATTGTTTTGTTCGATATTTGGGTTTACAATACAGATCGAACTCAGCTCAACACGAATATTCTTGTTGAGCAAATCGTTAACAACAGGTTCCGGTTTTTGGCAATTGATCATGCCATGATTTTTGATGGGAAGGAGTACCGGGATCTCGGTAGTAGCGGAAAAATCTTGTCGCCAACCATTGAAGATTCCCTCATAACTCATCCGTTCTATCAGCAAGTTTATGATTCTTTCGGTTTGTTTTCTTTTGAAGAGGCGGACAGGGTTCTTGGAAGGATAGAGCGCCTGACGGAAGATGAGCTTCGTTGCGTATTGCAGGTAATCCCTGAAGAATGGGAAGTAAAGGACGAAGAAAAAGATGCGATTATAAAACACTATTTGTTGCCCCGTAAGGATTTGGTTCGCGGGTTCTATCAACAGCTTTTAGTGGACGCAAAGATTAAAATACTATGAAAACCTGGTTCACAACCGTAAAATACGCGCCGAATCCTGATCGTGAGGAGTACTTTGGCATCGGATTAATTATGGTTAGCCCTGAGAGCGGCGCTGTAAAGGTACGTTTCTCAAGAGAGCGTGTGAAAAGAATTAATCATGCACTCGGAATTACAAAATCCTCACTTTTTGAGAGTGCGATGCAGCAGGCTGAAGGCCTTGCCAAAAGCAGCGAGCCTCTTGATGTCAAACATCTTGAGTATCTTTCTGTATACGAAAATGGAGTGATTCGTTACACTTTTCCAAAACCTCTGATCATTGCGCAGGAAAGCCCTGACGTCTCTGACGCAGAACTTATGGATCAGCGTTTTGACCGACTGTATCAAAAGCTAATCTCGGACAAACTGGAAAACAGCGTCAGGTCATCAAAAGGTTTGGCTTTAGCTACGGCTTTTCGCAGAATGGCCAAAAAGGATGTGGTTTTTACAAGTCATCTGGATATTGATTACAGCTTTGACTCAATAGAGTTTCAGACAGATATTCTTTTTCCGGATATCGCGGTTGATTATATAGGGGGTAACGGCGCAATTTATTGTGCCAATTTCATCGACCTTGGTGTGCAGGAAAAGACATTACAAAAGAATATTGCAGAGACACTCCTTGCGCGGAATTTTTTGGCGTCACTGTTTGACGCTGAGCATGCAAAATATGGGTCGCAGTATAAAATTATTCTCGATAAAGAACAGGCAGAAAGCAACTATGCGAGACAGGCTTTGCATTCACTGAAATTTGCTTTAGAGAAAGAACCGCATAATCTCGTTGTGGTTCCAGATGTTCATGAACTCATGGACAGTGTACTGGAAGAGGTTAAAGCGAAGAATGTTGAGCCATTTTCAAAATGGATCAGGAAACACCCCCCAAAAGCTTTTCATCAACGCTGATAATCAGAACAGGTTATCGACACACCAACTTCGAATATCCCCTCGCATTTCAAATTCCTGAAATCCGGATGATCTTGCTGTGGTGACTATCTTAATTTATTCCTCCCTGGTTTTTCCAGTTATTCTTGTTTTTATGCCGGGAAGGAGGAGTTCTCGAAACGATCTCTAATGCATTCGGGGGGCTTATGAATAACAACTCTGAACTGCTTATCTACCAGGCTCCGGATGGTAGAATAAAAATAGATGTCCGGCTTGAAGACGAAACGGTCTGGCTGACACAAACGCATTTGTGTGAGCTTTTTCAGAAGTCAAAAGCGACCATCAGCGAGCATATCAAGCATATCTTTGAAGAGGGTGAACTTGATGATACAGTGGTTGTTCGGAATTTCCGAACAACCACTCGGCATGGTGCTATTAAAGGAAAAACCCAGTCCCAGGAAGTTCAGTACTACAATCTGGACGTGATCATCTCAGTCGGTTACCGTGTCAAATCGCAGCAGGGTACTCGGTTTCGCATCTGGGCTACCCAACGGCTCAGGGAATATATTGTCAAAGGTTTTGCGCTGAATGATGAGCGCTTCAAGAGCGGCAGTTCGATGAACTACTTTACGGAGCTGCAGGAGCGTATCCGCGAAATCCGGTTGTCGGAGCGATTCTTTTACCAGAAGATCAAGGATATCTACACAACCAGCATTGACTATGACCCCGGAGCTGAAAGCACTATCGCCTTTTTCAAGGCGGTGCAGAATAAGTTACTGTGGGTAATCAGTATGCAGACAGCAGCGGAACTTGTTTATCGCCGCGCTGATGCTTCACTGCCGCTGATGGGAATGCTCTCCTTTGATAAAGAGGGAGTGCCAGTACGCAAGGGCGATGTGGGTATTGCTAAAAATTATCTCAAGGAAGATGAAATCAAATTGCTTGGCCTGCTGGTGGAGCAATACCTTGCTTTTGCGGAAGTGATGGCGCAGCAGCGAACGCCGATGTACATGAAAGACTGGATTCAGCGTCTGGATTCGATTATTCAGCTCAACGGTCGCGAACTGCTTACCCATGCAGGTAAAATCAGTCACCAGATCGCTCTCGAAAAATCAACGATTGAATACGACAAGTACAAAGAAGCCCTGAAACATCCGCAGCAGGAAGAGAACCTTCGGGAACTTGAGGAGGATATAAAACAACTGAAATCTTCTCGGAAGCGGGAAGGGGACAGTCATAACTAACTGCACTTGTTACGCCATTTCACTCCTCCGAAGCATCGCTCATGAGCCTCGCTTTATACCGAGCTTGAGCCCGGCGTTCCCGGAGTGTTTCCGGATATGCGGGATGTGAATGCCGGATAGCAATTGATTGATATCAGAACTGTTTCCCTTTGCCGGAGGGATGGCAGGTGCGGATTGACGGCGTGGGTTGGCTATCACATCCAGCACATGAACTGCCTGTATGTTGGCATGAATATTTCTTATGTTTATTGGTAATAAACCATCGGTTAAATTTTTAGCACTTCTATCATGGAACTTACCGCAATCCTTACACCAGCAGTTGAAGGTGGATATGTTGCCTATAATCCTGACACCGGCACAACCACACAAGGCGAAAACATTGAAGAAGCCTTAACAAATTTACGAGAAGCTACCGAGCTTTATTTAGAGGAGTTTCCTTTAATACTTGCTGAAAAAAGGTCATTACTTACAACCTTTCAAGTTGCAAGCAATGCCTAAACTGCCAATTGTATCTGGAAGCGAAGCAGTTAAGGCTCTGCAGCGCCTTGGATTTACTGTGGTTAGGCAAAAAGGAAGTCATGTTGTTCTTCGGAAAGATATGTACGGATGCGTTGTTCCCAACCATCGTGAAATTAAAACAGGTACATTGGCAGGAATTTTAAAACAAGCAGGAGTTTCGGCTGAAGAGTTTATTACTGCGTTGCATTAGCCAAAGCAATCGATAGCCTCTTGCGGGATTTGAAATTAGTAGGGGAAGTTTTCGAAATGTCAGATCGGGGTCTCATCCTTTTCTGCGGCGTCGATGATGCTGAGTGCTTCTTTTGCGGCGAGTTGCTCGGCATCTTTTTTTCTCCGGGCGGTTCCTGTGCCAAGGTGCTGGTCGCTGCAGGATACTCCAACCGTGAACTGTTTTTCATGTTCAGCTCCGGACTCTTCCTCTATTGTGTAGAGCGGCATTGGAAGGTGGCGCGACTGGGTGTACTCGATCAGGCGGCTTTTGTAGTTGTGTTCTGCTTCGACAATCATCCTGAAGTTTTCATGTTCGATAACATGCTTCCGGATGAAGTTTTCGGCAGCCTGAATGCCTTTATCGAGATAGATTGCGCCAATCAGTGATTCGAATGCATCGGCAAGGGCTGAGTCGCTGGAGGTAATTTTATTGCGGTCGGCTGACTCTCCGGTAAGGAGGTGTTCGCCAAGGTTGAGGGTTTCAGCAAATCCGGCAAGGGATTTACGATTGACGATTTTTGCCCGGTTGCTTGAAAGTTCACCTTCAGCACTTTCGGGGAATGTTCTGAAGAGGTATGCGGAAATGAGAAGCCCGAGCACCGAGTCACCGAGGAATTCAAGGCGCTGGTTGGATTCAACGAGGTGTTGAGTTGCCGGGTCATGGACCACCGAACGGTGTGTCAGGGCGGTTCGGTAAAGAGGTAATCCTGTTTCGACATCGCCTGTAAGCTTCTGCAGGAAGGCTATGGTTTCAGGAAAGAGTTCCTGAGTGCTGAGTAGCGAGTGCTGAGCAATGCGCTCTTCGAGAGCGCTCTCTTCTGTGCGTTTGAAGGCAAAAGAGGTTATTTTTTGCCAGAACGGCTCCATTGGCAGGAGTTTTTCCTTAAAGGGATGAACCGTTCCTGAAAATCAGTGATGCGTTGTGACCGCCAAAGCCGAACCCGTTGTTGAGTGCATACTCTATGGTCCGTTTTTTCGGTGTATTCGGTGTTACGTCAATATCAACCGCAGGGTCGAGGTTGTCGCAGTTGATTGTTGGAGGAACCGTCTGATGCTGTAGTGCGAGCAGGCAGGCAATCGACTCAACCACTCCGGCAGCACCAAGCAGGTGACCGGTCATGGATTTTGTTGCGCTGATGCTGAGCTTGTAGGCATGGTCTTCAAAGACGGTCTTGATGGCGGCAACTTCTGCCAGATCACCAAGCGGGGTAGATGTGCCGTGTGTATTGATATAGTCGATCTGCTCGCGTTTAATACCAGCCATGGCAATAGCTGATCTCATGGCATTGACCGCTCCAAGCCCTTCCGGGTGCGGGGCTGTCAGGTGATAGGCATCGGCAGTTGCGCCTACGCCAACAATTTCGCCATAAATTTTTGCTCCACGTGCTTTTGCTGATTCCAGGGACTCAAGAATCAAGGTTCCGCCGCCTTCACCCATTACAAAGCCGTCACGGTCGCGGTCATAAGGGCGTGACGCCTCTTGTGGCCGATCATTGAGCGTAGAGAGTGCTCTGGCTGAGTTGAATCCGCCAACACTCATCCGCGTGATTGGTGCCTCTGAACCACCACAAACCATGTAATCTGCCATTCCTGCGTTAATGAGGAGGTAGGCGTCAATAATGGCATGAAGAGAGGTAGCACAGGCCGACGCTGTTGCGTAATTCGGACCCATGAGGCCGTAGCGAATGGATATCTGCCCGGCGGCAATGTCGGGGATAAGCATGGGAATAAAGAAAGGGCTGATGCGTCGCGGCCCTTTTTCAAGGAAGTTCTCGAACTGCTGTTCATAGGTGGTCATTCCGCCAATACCGGAACCATGAACCACTCCGATTCTGAGCGGATCAATCTCCTTCAGGTCAAGTCCTGAATCTTTCAGTGCCTGACCTGCGGCGATAACGGCATACTGGCAGTATGGATCCATTCTGTCAGCAGATTTTCTGTCGATATAATCTGCCGCGCAAAATTCTTTCAGTTCACAGGCAAAGGTTGTTGCAAAATCAGTGGTGTCAAAATAGGTAATAGGCGCGGCTCCGCTCTTTCCATTATAGAGAGAGTTCCAGAACTCCTCTTTGGAAAGGCCTATAGGAGTTAAGACCCCTATTCCGGTAATGACAATTCTTTTACGCTCCTGAGCCATAGGTTCTGATTTTACTTGTTTCCTTTTGCCTGTTTTACCCGGAATGCTGATTACTTCTTGCCGACGATGTAATCGATAGCCTGCTGTACGGTACCGATCTTTTCAGCATCTTCATCAGGGATCTGAACGCCGAACTCATTTTCGAGTTCCATGATCAGTTCAACGGTGTCAAGTGAGTCTGCACCGAGATCATCGGAAAACTTTGATTCCATTTTGATCTGGTCTTTGGTGACGCCCATCTTGCTGACGATAATATCGTATACTTTGTCTTTGATTTCTGCCTGGGTCATGGTGTTCTCCGGATTAAGCGTTGGTTGTTGTATAAAATTTTTTTAAAAAAGTCTGTCAATATACGAAGAAAATAAGCTTGCCCAAATCACATAACCATACCGCCATTGACACTGATGACCTGGCCGGTGATGTATGATGACTGGTCGCTGGCAAGGAATGCAACCGCATTGGCTACATCCTGAGGTGTGCCGAAGCTGGCGAGCGGGATGGCATCAAGCATTTTCTGGCGGACATCGTCGGATAGCGCATCGGTCATTTTTGAGGAGATGAACCCTGGTGCGACCGCGTTGGCCCTGATGTTGCGCGATGAGAGCTCTTTTGCGACCGACTTGGTGAAAGCAATAACGCCACCTTTTGAAGCCGCATAGTTTGCCTGACCTGCATTACCCATAAGACCGACAACAGAGGCAATGTTGATGATAGCGCCTGAACGCTGCTTCATCATAATGCGGCTGACCGCCTTGGTGCATGAAAATGTTCCCTTCAGGTTGACCGTAAGCACAGCATCCCAGTCCTCTTCACTCATTCTCATCAGAAGGCCGTCACGGGTGATGCCGGCATTGTTGACAAGAATATCGATTCTGCCTGTTGCCGCAACAATGTCATTGACCGCGTTATTGACCGCCTCTGCGTTGGTGACGTCGAGCTCAAAACAGTATGCCTTGCGGCCGAGCTTCTCAACACCTTCGGCTGTTTCCGTCAGCCATTCCGACTTGATATCGCATACAACAATATCAGCCCCTTTAGCTGCCAGGTCAAATGCGATGGCCTGCCCGATACCTCTGGCAGCTCCGGTTACAAGAGCGATTTTTCCTTTAAACATTGTTTCTGTCGGTTGATGTTGATAACTCAAATGCACAATTTTATTTTAAAGAACAGCCTGAATGTCTGCGGCAGTGTCGAACCCTGTGGCCGAAACGGTTTTATCTATTCTTTTGATCAGCCCTTGCAAAACTTTTTGAGGGCCGATTTCAACAAATTCTGTGATACCGCTCTTTATCATGGCCTCAATGGATTGCGACCAGAGTACGGAGCTGGTGAGCTGCAAGATCAGGTTCCGGCGGATTTCCGCAGCATCGGTAACCGGATGGGCTACGGCGTTCATGCACACCGGTATCTCCGCATCTTTTATGTCAATCAGTTCAAGGGCCCGGGCAAGCTCCTCTTCAGCCGGTTTCATGAGCGGGGAGTGAAAAGCGCCCGAAACCACAAGCTCTTTAGCCATGCGGGCACCTTTGGATGGTGCAAGTGCAACAGCTTTTTTTACTGCGGCAAGATCGCCCGAAATGACAACCTGACCCGGAGAGTTATAGTTGGCAGCCTGAACGATGCCTTCGCTTGCAGCTTCAGCAAGCAGCTCGGAAAGAGCGCTGTCAGGCATACCGATGATGGCAGCCATGGTTCCGGGATTCTGCTGCCCGGCATTCTGCATCAGCTCACCCCGTTTGGCAACAATACGCACAGCATCCTCAAAATCTATGGCGCCGGCAATACAGAGTGCTGAATATTCACCAAGGCTGTGACCTGCGGTCATGACGACATCCTTTCTTCCAAGTAGCGTCGCCACAGCAACACTATGCAAAAATATTGCAGGCTGGGTGTATCTGGTCTGGCGCAACTCCTCTTCGCTGCCCGAAAACATGATATCGGTGATAGAGTAGCCGAGAATATTGTTGGCTCTCTCCATCAGGGTGCGTGCAGCGGGGAAGTTTTCGAAAATGTCCTTTCCCATGCCGCAATACTGGGAGCCTTGTC
This sequence comes from Chlorobiaceae bacterium, assembly GCA_013334485.1. Taxonomy (GTDB): domain Bacteria; phylum Bacteroidota; class Chlorobiia; order Chlorobiales; family Chlorobiaceae; genus Chlorobium. The sequence goes on from JAAXXL010000005.1 coordinate 8,950, forward strand.
CCGGAAACAGAAATGCTTTCATGAAATTGATGGTTCTTGAGCAGTGTGAGTTGTTATTGATGCCATTTCAGATAGATTCCACCCCAGGTGTAACCTGCGCCAAAGCTTACCAGAACAAGGTTTGAGCCTTTATGCAGTTTTTGCTCTTCGTCAAGCTCGGCAAGGCAGATCGGGATGGTTCCCGCTGTTGTGTTGCCGTAACGGCCGACATTTGAAACTACTTTGGCATCATCAAGCCCCATCCGTTCGGCTGTTGCGTTGATGATTCTCTGATTGGCCTGATGGGGAACAAGATAGTCGATGTCATCAGCAGTAAGCTTGTTGCGGGTCATGATCTCTTCGGCAACATTGGCCATTGATATAACGGCTGATTTGAAAACCTGCTTCCCGTCCTGATAGATATAGTGCATTTTCCTGTCAACCGTCTCATGGGAAGCCGGATGACGGCTTCCTCCTCCGGTCATGAGCAGATGGTCGGTACCGGTTTCACCATCGGCGTACATGCGTGCATCAAGAATGCCGAACCCCTCTTCCGTGGCCGGTTCAAGGATGACTCCGCCGGCGCCGTCACCAAACAGGATCGCCGTTGAGCGGTCGGTATAGTCAATAACTGCCGACATCTTGTCGGCGCCGATGACCATGATTTTTTTGTGGAGGCCTGATTCGATAAATTTTGATGCAGTCTGCAGTGCATAGAGGAAGCCGGAGCAGGCGGCATTAAGGTCGAAGGCCCAGGCGTTCTTTGCTCCAATGATACTCTGGGTAAAACATGCCGTTGAGGGGAAGAGCATGTCCGGGGTCATGGTGGCAACAATGATCAGTTCGATATCGTCAGCCGATATTCCTCTTTTCTCAAGAAGCTGCCGTGCAACCTCTCCACACATGTAGGATGTCGCTTTTTCCGGGTCTCTGAGTATACGGCGTTCACTGATGCCCGTTCTTGCTCGAATCCACTCATCATTGGTTTCAAGCATGAGTTCGAGATCGTGATTGCTCAGAACAGAATCTGGTAGATATTTGGCTGTTGCCGTAATTACAGCTTTCATAGGTTGTATGCTGTTGTGTGCTGCTGGATGTAACAAAAGTAGCCCTACAGCTCAAGAGTGACGCCTCGGCTGTATCGGGTGCGGATAGATAAGCGTTTACTCGTCGTTCAGGATTTCTGCAATATGAGCATTAACCCTTTTTTCAACCATATGTTCAGCCATGTAGATCATGTTTTTGATCGCTATTGATGAGGATCTGCCGTGGCCGACTATGGAGATGCCGTCAACACCGAGAAAGGGTACGCCGCCGAATTTTTCGACATCAAAGGGTTCGAACATCGCTTTGAACATATCGGAGGTTATTTTAGCGGTACTCTGGTCAATTTCACCTGATGCCATGAGTTTTTCCAGTGAGGCTTTGAGCAGGGTGCCAAGAAACTCGGGAATGCTTTCGCCAAACTTGAGAATGGTATTGCCGACAACTCCGTCACAGACAACAATGGTCGCTTCACCTTTAAGAATATCATGCCCTTCAATATTTCCCTTGAAGGTGATTTTCCCTTTGCGATCAGCTTCCTTGAGCAGCCGATAAGTCTGTTTGAGTGTTTCAGATCCTTTCCCCTCCTCCTCTCCGATATTGAGAAGACCGGTAACCGGCTTTTCGATGCCGGCGCCATATCGCTGGTAGATGGTGAGCATTTCGGCAAACTGCACCAGATTTTCAGGCTTGCAGTCTACGTTGGCTCCTACATCAACGATATTGGTCAATCCCTCTCCTATCCGGGGGAAATAGGCATAGATGGTTGGACGAAGTACTCCGGGTAACCTGCCGAGAACAAAGAGCGATGCTGCCATTTGAGCGCCGGTGTTCCCTGCGCTGACAAAAGCGTCAGCCTTTTTTTCCTTGCAGAGCTGAAGACCCTTGACCAGAGATGATTGCTGTTTTGTTTTGACGGCAGTGGCTGGAATGTCATCCATAGTCACCACTTCAGGGGCGTGCAGGAATTTCAGGTTTAGCGAGCTGATATCGTAAGAAGCAAGCAGAGGCTCAACTTTGTCCGCCTGCCCGATAAGTACGATTTCAAATCTGTTGCCACTCTCCTGTAAAGCCTGAACAGTTCCCTCGATCACACAGGCGGGAGCGTTGTCTCCGCCCATGGCGTCAACAGCAATAGTCAACATGATTGGGGTGTTTGTCTTGTTAGGGTGATCAGCTATTTGACAACTTTGCGACTATTGATCTGCCACGGTAGAAACCGCAGTGGCGGCATGCGCGATGCGGAAGGGTTGGTTCACCGCAGTTAGAACAGTTAACCGTTGTTGCCGGTTTTGTTCTTGCATTGAACTGGGCTCGTCTTTTATCCCTTCTGGATTTTGACATTTTGGCTTTAGGATTTGCCATGACTGTCCTCTTTATTTATAATCAGTTAACAATACTTGTTTTTCAGTTTTCCGAGCGACTCCTGCCATGAAGTTGCCTCTTCGTCATCGGCGATTTCATCAGCATCATCACTTCTGTAGAGCCTGCACTCCGGATTATCCGAACAGGTTACTTTCATTGGTATCGAAAGCAGCAGTGTTTCCCTGACATCTTCAGAGATATCAAGGGTTGTCGCATTGCTCTCAATGATTCGGTAATCTTCCTCAGCGGATTGAACAGCTTCAGGATGTTCACCGAAAACATAATATATACGGTATGATCCTGCAAGAGCTTTTGATGCAGGCGAAAGGCATATGTCACAGGTGAAATCGGCTGTTGCCGAAGTTTCAACCGTCACCCTGGCCTCCCGTTCACTTTTCTCGACCATCGCCCGCACATTGATCATCCCGGTGAAACCGGCTTCGGTCAACTGAAGATCTTTGAAATCTATAGGCGCACAGGTGAAATCAAATTCATGGGTTCCCTGCTCAAGACCCGCAAGCGGGATCTCTATCAGTTTTTTTTCTTTATGCATTGTCCCCTCTTTTCAGTAAAAGAACACCAATGTACAAAAATTATTATGGAAAATGAAAAGCTTGAACACCACAACTTCAAGGAAAAAGCATAAAAAAACGCAATGCGGGTTTGTATTTCAAAAATCCGGATGTATATTATCTGCCCATTAGCACACCATAGCTGATGAACAAGATTCCGCGATAGCTCAATGGTAGAGCATGCGACTGTTAATCGCAGGGTTGCAGGTTCGAGTCCTGCTCGCGGAGCTGAAAAAAGCAGAAGTATCGAAAGATCTTCTGCTTTTTTGTTTTTAGCCCAATCGAGCTAATATACTCTGCCCTCTTTTTTTTATCTGCGTCACCCTTCCTCACGATTTGCAAGCATGAATGGTAATTACTATTCTTTCTGAGGGTGTCAAGGATCCGAAATTTCAAATGAATGGAATATGTTAACGCTGGTACGTGAGATGAACATTCCGGGATTGATGCGGAACAGGCGCTTTGCGGTTTTGCTGTTCTTGATGATGGTGCTGGTCAGTGGCTGTTCCCGCCAAATGGTAAGAACCGAAAAGGTCAAAGCCTTGATTGGTACAACCTGGAGGGCCGCTGAAATTAACGGTGTTCGGGTCGTTTTTTTGCCTCGTCAGCAGCTTGATATCGCTCTTGTTCTTTACCGGCAGGGTCATATCCGGGGATACACCGGGTGCAATTCGTTTATGGGGAGGTATAGCCGAAATGTTGATCTTTTGAGTTTTACGCCTGAGGAACGCACTGATATGAGATGTTCGCCCGAGATCATGGCAAGAGAGCGGGAGTTTATCAAGGCTCTTCGTGAGGTTTCTCGATATGAGATATCCGGCTCAATTTTGAAGCTTTTCAGTAAAGATGGCCGGAAAGTAGTTGAACTGATCGCTGTCAGGGCATATTGAAGTAGAGAGCCTTGGCGGGGCTTGCAGATGCCCGACCCGTTCTTGCATGCTTCCGGTATTTTTTTATATTTCAAAAAAGTTAAATACACCGTTTTTATTGCTGACAGATACCATGTTCAGATCAACTAACCTCAACCTGCTGCTTGCCCCTGGCCTGCTACAGAGCATTCCGGCTCAGAGTGGTTGTGGTTTTTAGTTTGTTTTTTTACAGCAGAGAAAAACAGTGTTAAAGCCGCCTCCCTCTCAGGGTTGGTGGCTTTTATCGTTTAAAGATGACAAACGGAGGATAAAGAGTAATGAAAAAGATGAATTTCAGAAAATATGCACCATACCCGGCAGTCGATATGCCCGAAAGAGCCTGGCCGGACATGCGTATTACCAAAGCACCGATATGGAGCAGTGTCGATCTTCGTGACGGTAATCAGGCTCTGCCGATTCCGATGAGTGTAGACGAAAAGGTCGCCATGTTTCAACTTCTGGTTTCCGTCGGCTTCAAGGAGATTGAGGTCGGATTTCCATCTGCTTCGGCGACCGAGTTTGCATTTGTTCGCAGGCTTATTGAGCAGGGGCTTATTCCTGACGATGTTACTATTCAGGTTCTGACCCAGGCGCGCGAGCATCTTATCCGCAAGACCTTTGATGCAATCAGTGGCGCAAAGCATGCAATTGTCCATCTTTATAATTCAACCTCCCGTTTGCAGAGGGATGTCGTATTCAGGAAAAACAGAGAGGAGATCAAGGCGATTGCAATCGAGGGCACGGCTCTTGTCCGGCGCCTCAAGGATGAGTGTGGTAGTGACGGTATCCGTTTTGAGTACAGTCCGGAAAGTTTTACCGGTACGGAGCTTGATTATGCTCTTGAAGTCTGTCATGCAGTCATGGACACATGGGGGGCTTCGGCGGAGAACAAAGTCATTCTTAACCTTCCCTCAACGGTTGAAATGTCAACACCCAATATTTATGCTGATCGTATTGAGTGGTTTGCCCGTAATCTTAAAAACCGTGAGGCTGTTCTGATCAGTGTTCATGCCCATAATGACAGGGGGACGGCTGTGGCTACGGCAGAATTGGCCATGATGGCCGGAGCTGACCGGGTTGAAGGGGCGCTTTTTGGTAATGGTGAACGGTGTGGAAACATGGATATCGTGATCATGGCGCTTAATCTTCTCACCCAGGGGATCGATCCCGAGCTTGATCTGTCGGATCTGCCCCGGATTCGTGAAATCTACCAGCGGTGCACCCGAATGGAGATTCACTCCCGTCATCCCTATGCCGGTGATCTTGTCTACACCGCTTTTTCCGGATCGCATCAGGACGCTATCAGTAAAGGGATGAAAGCTCAACCGCAGTCACCCGGCGGCTTGTGGGCGGTTCCCTATCTGCCGATAGACCCGGAGGATGTGGGGTGCAGTTACGAGGCGATTGTGCGTATCAACAGTCAGTCAGGAAAGGGAGGTGTAGCCTATGTACTTGAAAAAGATTACGGAATTCAGATACCAAAGTGGATGCAGCCTGACTTTGCCGAAGCCGTTCAGGCTGTTGCTGACCGCACAGGAATTGAGCTTTCGACGGAACAGATTCACGATTTGTTTCATGCGGAGTATGTAAAGCTAATTGAGCCGGTGATTCTCAAGAAGTGCCATATCAGTTTTGATGATGAGGATCTTCAGCGCAATGATGAAGAGGCTACTCTCATAACTGCTGTTGTACAGATGAAAGAGCAGGAGTTCTCTTTTGACGCCAGGGGTAACGGGCCGCTTGATGCGTTTGTCAAGGGGATCATCAATGCAAGCGGTCTTGAATTCAGTGTCGATGAGTATGCCGAGCATGCAATCGGCCGAAGTGCCGGTGCTCAGGCTATAGCCTACATCAAGATTTGCTGTGCAGATGGTCGCATCGCTTACGGTGCCGGTATTGATTCCAACATTAGTCTTGCCTCCATCAAGGCCATTGTCAGCGCCCTGAATCGGCTTCCGTAATATTGTTTTTCACCGGTATGACAAGCGCCATACCGGTGAACAGGCTCTCTTTTCAGTCCGCCTTGCGCTATCAGAAGAGCGCTGAAGCGATGTTGAGGTTATTTTGGAGCTGAAGGAATGACAATAACCGGGCAGGATGCCTTTCTTATGACACCTTCAGAAACGCTGCCAATGAGGAGATGGTAAAGTGCCCCATGCCCATGGGAGCCGAGCATGATCATATCGGCACTGTTTTTTCTGCTCTCCTCAATAATGGCCTCAACCTCATTGTTGTGTGTCAGGATGATGGATGTCTCAATACCCCTTCCTTGCAGCCTGATGGAGATTTCAAGCAGCTTTTCTGTCGCAGTTTCAGAGCAGTGCTGAATGGCGCCCCTCTGGAAGGGAGTGTCAGGATTCGGTATGATTTCCGATTCGGCAACGACATCCATGACCGGAGAGAGGGGCGCCATCGCATGAAGCAGAAAAACTTTTGCAGGCAGGGTCAGTGCAAGTTTTTCTGCTTCAACAATAACGCTCTCGGCAGATATGGAAAAATCAACAGCCACAAGAAGCTTCATGGCACTCCTGGTCACGTCTGTGCAGGCAAAAAGAGAGTTCCGGCCCTGAATTGAGAGCGTTTCAGGCCTTTGCCTGGCGTTTTTCCTGGGATATAAGGAAAAGTGCTGCGGCAACACCAGGCAGCCATCCAAAAACTGTCAGGATGCCTGTCAGCATGATTGTTCCGGCCTCTTTGTTTGTAACTGCGGCTGGAGGAAGAATCACGGCAAGAACCAGTCTGCGAATGTCCATAGTTGAGTTTCCTTGTTAAAAAATTAAATAATTCAAAATTAATACATAAACAGTCAACAAGCAATGCAAAAACACTAATACGGCAGGAGCCGCTCTTTCGGGAATCTCAATTTATTTGTTCATTCTTGTGAGTCTCTGCATGAGGTAACAAAATGATGCAGCCGAATGCCCTGTTTTAGCAGAAGAGTTTTTGCTTCATTTGCATTTTGTTTCTAAAATTGTAAATTACATTCCCTTCGATAATAATCCTGAGTAAAACGAATACTCTTGATTTGTGAACATAAATTAGAAACAACTTGCTTAATAAAGTTCATCCCGACGTGGTGTTGGATGATGTTGATGAGGTCATTGACGAGCCGAATTTTAATAACTACAATACCTCACCAGACCCGCCCAGTCCTTATGCCGACCTTGAGAAGAAGTATCGAAAAAATCGGTTTAACAAAATCAGAACCAAAAGCAGCTCCGACAGTTTTGGTGTAAGCGGTGCAGGAAAGCATCCTTTCCCAAAAAGTGCAGACGGAAACAAGCCTCATAAAAGAAAGCCGAAGAAAAAAACTTTTTCAAAGGTATCCCGCGCTCCTTCAGGCAACCGTAACGCATAAGGCCTCTCCGCTCCTTTGATTTTCTTGCATAAAGGGATTGGTGCGTCCCGTTTTAATAGCTTAACAATCGTTACTTCCCTCCGCCGGAGCTTTTAATTTGCCCGTCATTGTTCCCGCTTGCCATCAGATTTTTATTTTGATGGAGATCCCTCATTGTTTGATCTCTTAAAAGAAGAACCGTACTATTTGGATGCGCCCGGTATCCAATTCATTGTATCCGCAATGACACTGGTTGTTACGATATTTTCGTTTATATCGCGGAACAAATTAGCGCTGCCCTTATGACATTTGAAATACAGGCGCATAGAGGCGCCAGATCCTTTTTTCCTGAAAATACCCTGCAAGCCTTTTGCAAGGCTGCGGACCTTGGCGTTCGCGTATTGGAGCTTGATCTGGTCGTTTCTCAAGATCATGAGATTCTGGTCTCGCACGATCCCTGGCTCTCGGGACCTCTTTGTTCTGACCCTGCCGGACGTCCTCTTGGCAGTGAAGAGGGGATGAACCACCTTGTCTACCGTATGCCTTATGCCGATATTTCCGCTTTTGACTGTGGCGGCTTGCACCCCTCTTTTCCTCTTCAACAGCGAGTTTCTGCCTGCAAGCCCCTGCTTTCAACTGTTTTCAGTGAAGTTGACCGATATATGGCATTGGCGGGTATGAAGGGGCGGATGCTCTATAATCTGGAGCTGAAATCCTGGCCGGACAAGGATGGCGTTTTTCATCCCGCACCAGAACTCTATGCGGCGCTTGTTCTCCGGATTGTTGATGAGGCATTGATGTCCGAGCAGGTTCGTCTTCAGTCTTTCGATTACCGGGTGCTCAGGGCGGCATGGAAGCAGAACCCCAAGCTTGTTTATGGCCTTTTAATCGAAAAGCGAGAGCATCTTGATCGTTATCTCCGGCAGTTGGGTTTTTTGCCCCGCTATCTCAATCCCCATTTTTCTTTTGTGGACCGTCAACTTGCAGAATATCTCCATGCAGAGAAGATCGGCATGATTCCCTGGACGGTTAACCGGCCTGAAGATATGTTGGAGATGAAGCAGCTCGGAGCGGAAGGAATTATAACAGATTATCCCGAAGTGGCGTTGACCCTTGCTGCTCTTCGGGATTGATGCAGGGCCTTGCTATCAATCTATTTACCGGGTGAACCACCGCTGTTTTTTATTTTCTTCAGCAGCGTTTCGGCCTTTGCGGCAATTTTTTCTGGCAGATGACTCGCCTGATTTTCAGAACGGGCGTAGAGCGACCGGTCAAGTGCGTCGAGCAGTGCTGTGACTTCGATAATAACGTCATCAGGGGTTCCTTTTTCCTTCAGCGCCGCGTTCAGCTCTTTTCTTGTCAATCCCCCGGGAGTGCTTATCCCTTTCTCTTCGAGCAGAGCCAAAAGCTGTTGTTTGACGTTTATAGCAGAGGGTTCGATTATTGAAGCAGGCTCTCCGTTTCGTCTTGCTGCAGGAGTTTTTTTCTGCTGCTGCCGTTTTTTTCTGAGTATGAATAGAGCAGCGCCCCCAAGCAGCAGCACGCATGAAGGTATCCAAAGAGTGCTCATTATTTCCGGATATTCACCTTCACTGCTTTGCAAAGAGAGGCGTGCGTCAGAGGGTATGGCACCTTGAGCCGGTCTGCTTACCCTTATGCTGATAGCGTTGGACTGAACTGTTTTGAACTGTGCTGTTTCGGGGTTGAACACAACGGTGCTGATTGCCGGGATGGTGAAGTTTCCTTCCCGTTGTGGCCAGGCCGTAACTGCTAACGTTTTGCTTCCCGCAGTCTCAACAGACTCTTTGTTCAGGGTTGTGGCTACATCCGGTGGGTTCTGCCGGAAACTTTCCGGCAGATGGAGGGCTGGAAGTTTGAGGGTAAACAGGTTTCCGGTTCCGGAAAGTATCAGTTTAAGTTTAAGGGGTTCTCCTGCTTTCAGGGCCGATTTATCTGCAACGAGTTTCAGCTCGAATGTCCCGACAGCGCCGGAGAATCCTTTCGGGAGCGGCTCGGGTAGTGCCCTGGCTGAGATTGAAATATTTGGAGCCTTGAGTTGCTGGCGGTTTTCTGGTGGAGGACTTTCGCTATTCAGAAGCGGATCCGGAGTGACAGAGCAAAGCATTGTGTAGCCTGAAATCCTTATGGTGCCGCTTTGTACGGGGGCAACTCTGAAACGCTTCACCACAGCCGTTCTGAATTGTTCGCCGTTGATGGTAGCCGGTAAACTTTTGATATAGCGTTCAGTCTCCGCTTCTCTTGCCCAGATGCCCTGAAATGAAGGGTTGGTTTCATTGGATATTTTCGGGGCGATCTCTTTGAAGTAGAGGCGGTAGGTGAGCAGCGCCTCCTGGCCGACCCATGGACGGGTGTTGCTTATCGAAGAGAGGAGGAATGGTTTCTTCTCCCTGTTGCCTCCGGCAGCACGAGCAGAGGGTGCAAAGCAGAGCAGTGTCACAAGAAGCACGGCCAACCGGAACCGGAAATAAAATACTCGTCCAGCCATAGCAGTTACTTCATAAGTTCCCTGGAGCGCGCTGCCGCTGCTGCAACGGTTTCCACCAGAATCTGCCGGATATTTTGTTCATCCATTATCTTCAGTCCGGCTTCCGTAGTTCCTCCCGGAGTTGTTACCTCCCGTTTGAGCTCTTCCGGACTTTTGACTCCAGAGAGTACCATTTTGGCAGCTCCAAGCATGGTTTGTGCACTGAGGAGACGGGCTTCTTCACCCGTAAGACCGCAGGCTGCACCACCAGCGGCAAGCGCATCAAGAATATGGAACATATAGGCAGGGCCGCTTCCTGAGAGTGCTGTTGCGGCATCCATCTGCGACTCATCAAGAACTACAACCTTTCCAATAGCGCTGAACAGGTCACAGGCAAGGTTGACGTCCTCATCTGTAGCCATTTTTCCTCTGCTGACAGCAGTCATCCCTTCACCAACAAATGCGGGTGTATTGGGCATGACACGAATCACTTTTGTGCTTTCGTGTGCGTTTTTTCTGATAAAATCCGAGGATATCCCCGCAGCTACACTGATCAGCAGATGATCTTTTCCGAGCGCTGGCTTCAGCACTCCGACCACTTCGGCAATCTGGTAGGGTTTGACGGCAAGGATGATTACCCTGGAGCACTGTGCAAGCTCTTCAATAGAGTGGCAGGGTTTAACCGGATAGTCGGCGGCAACGGAGGCTATTGCAGCGGGTTCCCGGTCGTAACCGGAAATAACAGTATCTGCTTTGCCAGACAGACCGGCAATAAGCGCACGGGCTATTCTTCCTGTTCCGATGAATCCGAGCTGTAAGTTGGGCATGAATTTATCTGTTTTTATAATAGGTCCCCGTAAATCGTTTAGATATGTACACTTTTTCAGTCAATTTTCCACTTCTCTGCCAATGGAGATTGATTGTCAGCGGTAGCGCAGTTTCAGAACAAGAATAACCATGAGCAGAATGAGGGAGATGCTGTTGGCCGCAATCATCGGCAGGTCGTTCTTTGCTATGCCGTAGAGGAGCCAGAGTACAATACCGGTATTCATTGCAACAGCCCATATCAGGCTGATGTCGCGCGTTCTTCGGGTTTTGAAAATTCGTAAAGCCTGTGGCAGGAATGCCAGGGTGGTAATGATGCCGGCAGCATAGCCGAGATATTCAGTGTGTTGCATCATTTTTTATACTTGCTTTATGCTGATACTTTTTTGTTGTACAAAATAAGCAGGATGCCTGATATTACCGAGGCCTTGAAGAGAATGATTGTTATAAACAAAAAAAGGCAGGAGATCATCCTGCCTTTTTTGCTGAGGTACAAAATTTTATTACTTGATCATGTATGCCACTGCATCAGCAATTTGGACATCGGTCAGCTTCGCATTGCCACCCTTAGGAGGCATCATGCCAACAGCACCCTTGAATCCCTTGGTGGCATTGGATACCAGAACAGCATTGCCTTTTTTGATGCGAGGTGCCCATGCAGCCTTGTCACCGAGTTTAGGGGCGCCCATCAGGCCTGTTTTATGGCAGGTTACACAGCTTGCATCGTAAACCGCTTTACCGGCAGCAGCATTTGCAGCAGATGCATCGGTAGAGCCGATAGCAAAAACAAAAAGCGCACAAAGGGACGCAGAGATAATACGAGACATAGGGGTTACTCCTTTTTATTGTTTTCGGGGTTGTTATGGGATGATGTGCTGTTGTGCGCGTGTAGACACAAACCTCTATTAATACGATTTAAACACAAGCTATCCAAATATTCGCACAAAAATCGTCCGATATTTATGGCGATTGTGCATGCATTGAGTATTAATGGCGCAAAAAAGAGCGGGAGCAGGTTAATTCAGCTCCCGTTCAGAACAGATCGGATGGGGTTCCTACTTTGATCCGGAAACCATGTATGCTACGGCATTGCCTACCTGAATGTCAGTAAGTTTGGCGTTGCCGCCTTTTGGAGGCATCATGCCAACTTTACCCTGAAACCCCTTGATGGAGTGCGAAACAAGCACAGCTTCGCCCTGTTTGATTCGAGGAGCCCATGCGGCCTTGTCGCCAAGCTTGGGTGCACCCATCAGGCCTGTTTTATGGCAGGTCACACAGCTCGCATCGTAAGTAGCTTTACCCGCAGCAGCATTTGCTGCAAAGGCATCAGAAGAGCTGAAAGCAAAAACAACGAGCGAACAAAGGGCCGCAGTGATAATACGAGACATAAAATACTCCTTTACAATTAGAGACAAGTTTTTGTGTGCAAGCTTGCACACCTTCTTAGTAGTACAACTAAAATACAAGCAATCCTAATTATTGTAAAATATTTTCTCATCCAATGGTGTTCGGATCAGTTCGTTTTGACTTATATGGAAATAAAAAAAGGGAGCCTGTGGTGCAGGCTCCCGAAGATGAAATAGCTTGGGGGTTGGTTTTTTACTTTGATACCTCGACCAGATAGTTGACAACACTCTTGATCTCGTCATCGGTAAGCGTTGAACCGCCCTTCGCAGGCATCATCCCAACCTTGCCCTGGAACCCTTTGATGGCATTGCTTTCAACTGTTGCAATTCCCTGTGCAATACGGGGAGCCCAGTTGGCCTTGTCGCCTGGTTTAGGAGCACCCATCATGGCGGTATCGTGGCACGACGCACAGCTTGCGTCATAGAGGGTTTTGCCTGCGGCAAGCTTTGGATCCAGCGGAGCGGCTGGAGCAGCAGGTGCTGCTGGCGCTGCCGGAGCTGCTGCAACTGGAGCTGCGGCTTTATCTTCCGGGAACTCTATTTTTGTCGGTGGTTTTTCAAGTCCGCAGGCACCGAGAGTAAAGAGGCTCACGGTCAAAAGAGGCAGAAGTGGCTTGATGGTCATGAGAGTGTCGTGTTTAGGTTGTTGAGCAGGAAGAGCTGCTGAAAATAATAGGTACAGTTTAAAAATTATTCGGCGTACGGCAAAATGGTTTTTTCGAAGCTGCCGGCTTCAACTTGACGCCTCAGGTCATGGCGCGAGAGGCTGTAGAGATGGGTGTAGAAAAGGTTAAAGAGCATGACTGCAGCTTTGGCGGAAGGAGCGGCAAACCCTCTTGTTATCGAGTTTTTAATTGTGAATATTTTCCGGGTCAGGTCGGCGTAGCTTTCCACAAAAGCTTCAAGATCAATGTTCTTTGGCTGGTAGAGCATCTCTTGACCAAAGGTGTAGCGGAATGCGGTGATGTCTCGGGGATCAAAGAGCAAACGCCCCTCCTCTTTCAGGCGTTCGAAAACCCTGGTGCCGGGAGTGGGACGCAGAATATTGATACCGGGGACGTCGAGCCCTGTTTCACTTATAAAATCAAGAATTGCTGCCGGGGTGTCGAGTGTATCGCCATCAAGGCCGTAAATAAAACTGCCATAAAGACTGATACCGGCTTTTCTGATGTTTTGTATTGCTCCGGCAAGTTCTGTACTTCTGTTCTGGTTTTTTTTGTGGGCGCTGCGGCTTTTGGCTTCAACACTCTCTATGCCGACAAGCAGAGCACGGCATCCTGACAGGGCAAAGGTCTCCAGCAGTTCGTGCTGCTGGCCGAGTGTTGTTGTCGCCTGGCCGAACCAGCTTATCTTCAGGGGTGTCAGTTGACGGAAAAGCTCATTGGCATAAGCCGGATCAGCGTTGATGGAGTCATCAACAAAAAAGAAAATCCGGTGATCATGCTGCTGAAAGCGGGCAACTTCACTGACTATATCGCTGATTGCCCTTCGGCGGAGTGTGTGACCGTTGAGCACATGCACATTGCAGAAATCACAGTTGTGCGGGCACCCTCTTCCGGTCTGGATCAGGTTTGTTGTGAAGTAACGGCTTTTGATCAGAGCGTTTTTACTGACAGGTTTGGCTTCTCCCATGTCAGGAAATTTGTTGGAGTGGTAATCGGGCTTAAGAGCCCCCCTTTTGAGGTCTGTGAGTACCTTTTTCCACAGGTCGTCGGCCTCCCCTTGAACAAGCAGGTCGGCATGAGGTCGGCATGAATCCGCAAAGAGCGTTACATGAGCCCCTCCAAGCGCAACCGGGGTTCCCCTTGCTCGAAGCCGGTCGGCAAGGTCAAACGCCTGTCTTGCCATTCCGGTTTGCACACTGATTCCAACAAGATCCCAGTGCTCGTGGAACGGAAACTCTTCAAAGCGCATGTCGCAGATCGTTTGCCGGACACCCTCTACCTCAATGGAACTGAGGATCATTAGTGAAAGGGGTGGAATGGCAAACTGGCTTTTTTTGATGAGGTTTCTCAGCGAGCCGTTGAACCAGCTTGTAATGACGTTGCTCTTCGTGTCGCTGTAAAGTGACCGGGCGCCGTCAACCCCGCTTTCAGAAGGAAGAAAAACCAGCAGAACTTTTTTATGAGCGGTCATTGATTTTACCAGTCCCGGTTGTTGCGGCTTTCCTTTGCTGGCGCTTTACTGCTCCGGGGAATCTGGCGCATCAGTGAGGACTCATCCTGCTGAGCTTTTTCAAGAATGCGTGACGCCACATCACTGCCGATACCCTGGTCGGATTTTGCATTATCCAGGCTGCCGGATCCGGATGAGGGGGGAGGCGGGGGCTTTTCAATGTCGCGAAGGTAGCGGCGTACTATTTCATAATTTATTTTTGCATCACCGTCATCCGGATCACTGAGCAGTACCGATTTAAAGCGTGCCAGTGAACGTCGGAAAAGCTCGGTTTTTCTGTTTTTTTCGCTTGCAGCGATAGCGCTCATGGCAAGAGCGTTCCCTTCGTTGAAAAGGGCTTTTCGTGCTATCGTCTGTTGTTTCGGTGTATAGACGGTCTTGTGAGCAAAGAGGGTTGCTGCATCACTGTATTTGCCTTGCATGTAGAGGGCGCAAGCAAGGTTGTAACGCGACGCTACGGCTCCTTTCGGTTCACTGCCTGCTTGCAGCAGATTACGGTATGCCTGTTCAGCCCGATTGTAGGCGCGTGCTTCATAGAGGGCATCGGCCTTGAGTTTCATGCGATACTCCTCAAGCACCTCCTGCAGGGGGGAGGTAAATGCAACAAAAAGCAAAAGTACCGAAAGAGTGATCATGACGGGAGATTCTGAACGTTAGCAGCATCATAAACAGCAAAGCCCCGAGCGTTCAGGGCTTTGCTGTTGACTCTTGCAGATGTCATGCACCGAGAAAGGCCTGCTGTACAGCCTTGACTCCGGCTCCGATCTCAAAATCAAAGTTGATCTCCTTGAGTGCCCGCTCCAGTCCGCCGATAACCGTCAGCATGTCGAGCTCGTCATAGTAGCCGAGATGGGAGATACGGAAAATTTTTCCCTTGAACTCATCCTGGCCGGCAGCGACGGTAATGCCGTTGCTGTTTTTCAGCGCTTTGTTGAATGCCGACCATGCAACTCCTTCCGGAAGCCAGACCGGAGTAACAGCAAATGAGGGTGAGTTACTGAAGAGCTTCATGCCAAGAGCATTGCATCCCTGACGGCAGGCGCTTGCAAGGCTTTCGTGGCGTTTCCAGATGTTTTCAATTCCTTCAGCCCGTACCATCTGCAGCGCTTCATCGAGGCCGATTACCAGCGAAACCGCAGGAGTGAAGGGTGTGTCGTCGTCGGCATGGGCCTTGAGTGCTTTTTTAAGGCTCAGGTAGAACTGGGGTATATCTTTCTGGCTATTGATGATATCCTGGGCTCTTTCGGAGATGGCGATAAGGGCGAGTCCTGGAGGCATCATGAGCCCCTTTTGGGAGCCGGTAATACAGATATCAACACCCCAGTCATCGAAATGAAACTCGTGAGCACCAACCGCTGTAATGCCGTCAACCAGCACAAGAGCATCAGAGTTTTCGCGAATGAGTGCGCTGAGTGTCTTAATGTCAGCGGCGGTACCGGTGGATGTTTCCGAATGGGTCAGGCAGACACCTTTGGCATCAGGGTGCTCTTTAAGCAGTTCGGCAAGGCGTTCGGGTTGAAGGGCTGAACCCCATTCAACTTTTTCTTCAATGCAGTTGCCGGTAAAGATGCGTACCAGTGAGCCCCAGCGTTCGCCGAACTTGCCGGCGTTGACGGTGATGACCTTGTCACCCTTTTTGAAGAGGCTTGAGATGGAGGCTTCCATGCCGCCGGTTCCTGAACAGCTCAGCACAACAACCGGCTGGCTGGTTCTGAAGAGATACTTGAGATCCTCATGAACCCTGGTCAGAATCTCCATGAACTCAGGGTTTCTGTGATGGATAATCGGTGCGGCCATGCGAAGCATGACATTTTCAGGTACCGGCGTCGGTCCCGGAGTAAATAATCTTTTTTTCATCTCTTCAGAAAATGGGTTTTATAATTAAAGAGATCCTCTGCTGTCAGTTTTTTGCCTGATCCATCAGCGAGGTAAACTCACCGAACAGGTAGTGCGAATCGTGCGGTCCCGGAGCGGCTTCCGGATGGTACTGCACGGAAAAGCAGGGGAGCGATTTGTGTTTCACCCCTTCAACCGTATGATCGTAGAGGTTGAGATGGGTCATTTCAAGAGCTTCGGGAAGCGACTCCATGTTTACCGAAAAGCCGTGATTCTGCGACGTTATCTCTATCTTGCTGCTCTTGAGGTTTTTAACCGGGTGGTTGCTTCCGTGATGACCGAATTTAAGCTTGTAGGTTTCAGCTCCGAAGGCCAGCGAGAGAAGCTGGTGGCCAAGGCAGATACCGAAGATCGGCAGCGGCTTTGTTGAGCGGTTATACTCAACCAGTTTTTTGATGGTCTCTATGGCGTAACCTACAGCCGACGGATCACCCGGGCCATTGGAAAGAAATACTCCGTCAGGGTTGAGCTTGATGACATCTTCAGCAGGAGTTCCAGCCTTGAGTACCGTTACCCGGCAGCCCGAGTTCTGCAGCATGCGCAGGATATTTGTTTTGATTCCGTAGTCGAGTGCTGCAACATGGTAACGGGCATCGGCTTTTTCAAGTGTGTAGTTTTCACTTGTCGTTACCGTCCTGACCAGATCCTGGCCGCTCATTTCGGGGCTGTTCAGTGCTTTCTGATGGAGACTTTCGTCATTGGTATCAAGAGCGGAGATAACCCCTCTCATTGCCCCTTTTTCACGGATTTCGCGAACAAGCTTGCGGGTATCAATCCCGGCAAGCCCCATAATCCCCTCTCTCTTGAGCGCGGAGTCCAGAGATTCGGTCGCTTCAAAGTTGCTGTGGACATTGGAGAGTTCACTTATAATAAATGCCGAGGCCCACATTTTTGACGATTCATTATCGGAGATGTTGATACCGTAGTTGCCTATCAGGGGATAGGTCATCAGCACCATCTGACCGGTGTATGACGGGTCGGTAAGAATTTCCTGGTATCCGGTCAGTGATGTATTGAAAACCACCTCGCCGGATCTCTCTCCGATATGGCCGAACGCTGTTCCTTTATAGACAGATCCGTTTTCCAATACCAATTTTGCTGGAGTTGGCTGCATTATTCTGCTCATTCCTTGGTCGTAAGTTTATCGCCCGAATCCTGTTTTTCAATATTGGCAACAGCGGTACGGTCGAAGGTGATTTTAGTTGCTTCGTTCACCTGTACAAGTACGGTCTTTTTGTCGCTGTCGATTCCTGCTACCGTGCCGTGAATACCGCCTATGGTGACAACCTTGTCCCCTCTTTTCAGGCTGTCGAGCACCTTCTCCTTATCTTTCTGCTTTTTCTGCTGCGGGCGGATCATGAAAAAGTAGAAAACAATAAAAATAAGAACCATCGGCACAATCTGCAGGAAGGGATTCGGTGCAGGGCCTCCGGCGGGAGGAGCAAAGAGAAGCAGAGCGAGAATACTATTATGCATGGTTACGTCGTAATATTTATAAAAAATCGTTACAGCTTTAATTTGTGAGCAATAATGTAATGTATTTATAGAACTATTTCAATCACGGCTTCGGCCTGCCGGTACTGAAGCTGGCGAAAGGCGCGATGTTGTATCGGTGTTCGGCTTTCAAGCCCCGCGAGAGTTTTACTCCGGCCAGTGTGGCGATCATGGCGGCATTGTCAGTCGAGTAGACGGCACCTGGCAGATAGAGTGTTAATCCCGCTTTATCGCAGGCAAATTGCATCATTGTTCTGAGTCCTGAGTTTGCGCTGACCCCACCGGCAATGGAGACCGCTTTTATCCCCCGGCTGCGGGCAGCGGCAATGGTTTTTTCAACAAGTACGCTGACAATGGCCTGCTGAATTGATGCGGCTATATTCGGCATATTTGCCGCAATATATTCCGGTTTCTGTTTTTGCAGAAAGGTTAGTACGGAGGTTTTCAGACCGGAAAAGCTGAAATCGAAATTGCCATCGTAGCTTTTGCTGGTCTGTGAGCGGGAGGTGAGCGCTCTGGGGAACTCATGGAAGTGCGGGTCACCCTCTCTTGCCAGCCGGTCAATTTCCGGTCCGGCAGGGTAGGCGAGGCCGAGCATTTTGCCGGTTTTATCAAAGGCCTCTCCGGCAGCATCATCTAGCGTTCTGCCAATCACCATATAGGAGAGATCCTGCTCTATCACCGAGAGCAGCGTATGGCCTCCTGATACCGTCAAAGAGACAAAAGCTCCATCGGGAGCGCAGTGGGAAGTCCCCTCATCAATAAAGGGTGAGAACATGTGGGCTTCGACATGATTGACCGGAACGAAGGGGATTTTGAGTGCCCAAGCGAGCCCCTGGGCAAAACTGAGTCCGACCATGACGGCACCGATAAGGCCGGGGCCTGCCGTGGCCGCTATGACATCGATCTCTTTTTTTGTTATATTTGCTTCAGTTATTGCAGCATCGGCAATCGAGACCATAAGCCTTTCGTGCTCTCTCGATGCGAGTTCAGGAACGACACCTCCAAAGCTGGTGTGACAGCGTTGTGAACTGACAACATTTGACGCGACCCTGCCCTCCAGGAGCACTGCCGCTGAAGTTTCATCACAACTGGTTTCGATGCCTAAAATTTTCATGGACTGATTTTTTCTGTAGAACTATGGCCAAAGCTAACAAACCCGAGAATAATAGCAAACCGCCTGTCAAGGTAAGTTTTCTTCATGTCCTTATTATACTTGTCGGTGTAGATCTGATACTTCTTTTTGCTCCTGAAGTGGGTATCTGGAACAGCTTCAGTTACCTTTCCGATCTCTACTCCTGGTCTGCTCTCGTCGGTGGACTGGCACTGCTTTTGTTCGGTCTCAGGGGATTCATCAAAAAGAGGTAACGGTTCGGGCGGTATGGGCAGGGTAACATCGAACGCCGGTATTTTAAAGTAACTGAACGATGGAGATGCTATGCAGTATGCGGTAGAACTGGAGGAGCTGGGGCAGCAGATAACGGAGGCCTCCCGTTTTCTTGAAAAGGCAGAGGAGCAGCTTTCGCGCAGGATTATCGGTCAGAAGGAGGTTATCCAGCGGGTGTTCATTGCCTTGCTGGTTAATGGTCATATTCTGCTTGAAGGGGTTCCGGGGCTTGCCAAGACGCTCATTATCAGGACCTTTGCCGCTGCCATGAACCTGAAGTTCCAGCGGATCCAGTTTACCCCCGACATGCTTCCCGCCGATCTCATCGGTACCATGATCTACAATCCGAAAGACATGGAGTTCTATCCCCGCAAAGGGCCGGTTTTTGCCAATGTTATTCTCGCTGACGAAATCAATCGCTCACCGGCAAAGGTGCAGTCAGCCCTGCTTGAGGCGATGCAGGAGCATCAGGTGACCATCGGTAATCAGACATTTCCTCTCCAGGAGCCCTTTATGGTGCTCGCTACACAGAATCCCATTGAGCACGAAGGCACCTATCTTTTGCCGGAGGCTCAGGTTGACCGGTTTATGATGAAGGTGTTGGTTGATTACCCTTCCTACGATGAGGAGCTTGAGATTATGCTGCAATCGGCCACTACCGCAAGCGATCGGGAGATAAGTGCGGTTGTTCAGCCGGATGATATTGCAAAAGCACGGGGGCTGATTGACCGCATCTATGTTGATCCACGGGTTCAGCGCTACATTGTTGATCTTGTGGTAGCTACCAGAAATCCGGCACGCTTCGGTATGGAGTCGCTTGAAGCCATGATTGAGTATGGAGCATCACCCAGAGCCTCGATTTTTCTCCTTCTTGCCTCCAAGGCGCACGCCTTTCTGCAGAAGCGGCCGTACATCACCCCTGAGGATGTCAAGGCTATCGCCTACGACACCCTTCGTCACCGCATAAGGCCGGGATATGAAGCCGAGGCAGATAACATCCGCTCGGATGATATTATCCGTCAGATTCTTCAGCATGTACAGGTGCCGTGAGTGCTATGGAAAAGAATGAAGAGTACCTGAAGGAGCTTCAGAAGCTCATACGTCGGGTTGAAATCCGTTCGAAGCGGATGGCCAGCGAGCTCTTCAGCGGCGAGTACCACTCCTCGTTCAAGGGCAAAGGGATTGAGTTCAGCAATGTCCGCGAATACCAGTATGGTGATGATGTCCGGGCTATTGACTGGAACACCTCCGCCCGCAAGCATGAGCTCTACGTCAAGCTTTTTACCGAAGAGCGCGAACGAACCCTTCTGCTTGTTGTGGATGGTTCAGCATCAATGCAGTTCGGCAGCCGGGAGCGCAGCAAAAAAGCGCTTGCCCTTGAACTCAGTGCCGTGCTTGCCTTCAGTGCCATCCAGAACAACGATAAGGTCGGGCTTCTCGTCTTTACCGACCGGGTTGAAACTTTTATCGCTCCACGCAAAGGTCGCCAGCATGTTCTTGTGATTCTTGAAGAGCTTTTTCGCTTCAAACCTGAGAGCCGCAAAACTGATATCAGTGCCGCCCTTATCTTTATTCGCTACGCACTCAGACGGCAGTCAATTATTTTTCTTTTGACCGATCTTGTCGATAACGACTATGAAAAAGGGATGAAGTTGCTCAATACCCGTCACGACTTTGTGCTTGTGCATCTGAGCGACCCGCTTGACAAAGCTCTGCCGAAGAGCGGCCTGCTTGATCTCGAAGATCCTGAAACCGGCATGCGTCTCACTCTGGACGGGGGAAGCCCCCGCCAGATCGAGCGATACCGCAGTGAGCAGTCGAGAGTGTATGAAGAGCTTCGCCAGCGGCTTCGCCGGTTGCGTATTGACTCGGTATTTCTCGATACCGACCGCTCTTTCATTGGTGAGCTGAACACATTTTTTCGGTATCGTGAGCGCAAGGTGTGAGCGGTTTCGGGTCGGGGCATGCAGGCTGCTTTTTATGCTGCTGCTGTTTGCTCCACTGGCTCAGCTTGCGGCAGCCGAGGGCCCGCTCTATCAAGGGGTAAGGGTGACCGTGGTGCCCGACACGGTACTTGTTGGTGACCGGATTCGCTGTGTTATCGCTGTGCAGCACGGGGAACGGGAGGTTGCCTCTCTTGAAGGGCTTGATCCTGCTTCAAGGCCCCGGTTTGAACTGATCAGCCTTCAGCGAGTCTCATCCATGCTCTCCGCTTCCGGTAGTGGAAAAGAGCGTTTTGAGCTTGATCTTGCTCTATTCGGAAGTGGCCGGCAGCTTCTTCCCCCGTTTACCGTGATACTCCGCGACAGCGAGGGGCGCATGACGCGCAAGGTGGTTTACAGCGCACCGATTTCGGTTTTTGTCAAGGCACTTACCGACTCCACCATGCGCGAGCTCCGGCCCATCAAGCCGCAGGAGAAACCCTCGATTCCCTTTTTTCTGATTTTCCCCTTGATTGTAACGGTTTTCGGTACCGCAGTTGTAGTATTGGGGCTGCTTTTCCTCATAAAACGTGCAGTACGCAAGAGTGCCGAAAAGGTTAATCCCGGGCAGGTTGCACAGCGCAAGCTTCGCAAGCTCCGCTCAAAGCTCACTGCCGGAATGCCTCCGCCTGAGTGTTATGAAGAGCTGAGCAACATCATGCGCTCTTTTCTCGAAAACCACTACCGCATCAGGGCACTCGAAGCGGTAACGCAGGAGATTGAGCGCGATCTGAAAAAGCTTGGTGTTGGCGGTTTTGAGAGCATCATGAGCCTTCTTAAGCAGGCCGATCTGGTCAAGTTTGCCGGCCGCCGCCCCGACATTGAGGAGTCCCGCAACTCCCTGCAGAAAGCCGAAGAGGTTATCCGCTCCGCCCGCCCGGCTGAAGAGTAGGGTATTGAATCCCCCCGCGATGATTTATAAGGTTGCCTTATATTATCGCTTGCCTATGGAAGCATGTCAAAAGAATTCACAGGGGTTCGGGATGGTTCAAGTTGATCTGCTGAAACTGGATGCTGTAATTTTACTGAACTTTGAGGTATCTTGTTATGGGGAATAGCTATCTTACAGAGCTGGTGATTGACAAACAATAAACTCATGTGCTTGTGTCGGCGTGGTTGCAAATGGAGCAAGCAAAAAAGCTATATGCCGCATGAAGCTATCTGATCTTATATCCCTGATCGCTCTCGACGAAGACAGTACCCGACAGTTCAAGGTGGATGTGCGCAATGCCGAGTCGCTGGCTTCGGAGATGGTGGCTTTTGCCTATGCATAGCAATATAACCAACAATCTTACGCTGGAAAAGATCCGGAGGGGAAATACCAATATCCGCAACCCGATTCTGGTTTCCTATGTCGCCAAAGGGGTTTTACCCTATCATGGACTTGGTTCCGGCATTAAACTCGCTTTGAGCGATTGGCCGCAGATTGAATTTCAGGATGACCATGACGGCTGCCTGTTCACCGTAACAGTTCACCGAAAACCGGCTGAAGAGCTCAGGTTGGCAAACGATTTGTTGAAAAGTTCATCAAAAAGTTCATCAAAAACCGAAGATCAGATTCTTGGGTTGTTAACTCACGATTCATTCATGACGACGGAACAGTTGGCATCAGCTTTGGGCATATCAAAGCGGGCGATACTCAAGCAGATTGACAAGCTTAAAGTGCAGGGTCGCCTGAGTCGCGTTGACCCTGCAAGGGGTGGTCACTGGGAGGTGATTGCATGACCGGAATCAACGAAAATATTCTTTAAGAGAGCTGTTTGGAGGAGAGAAATGCAATGTTCTGCAATGGTTAAAGCGAATTTTGGCGTTATTGAGTTAAACAAGTGAGTCTATGCAGGAGTGGATAGCCCGAATACCCTCTATTGAGCTGGCAGAGCCCTTGTGGCTGCTGCTCCTGCCGCTGCTTGCCCTGCTTGCATGGATCAGGATCCGGCGGGACAGGCTGGGGAAGAATCCTGCGATACTTTTTCCCGGTCTTGAACGGCTTCGTGATTCAGGATTTGAAGCAAATAGAGCGTTGCGCCATCTGCCGCAGTGGCTGCGCTGGAGTGCTCTTGTGCTCTGTGTGCTTGCCCTTGCCGGTCCGCGCATGGTTATTCGCCAGAGTGAAGCTGAGGCTCGGGGTATTGATGTGATGCTCGCTCTTGATATTTCGGAGTCCATGCTCCAGAAGGATAGTTCAGGAAAAAGCCGTCTTGATGCAGCACGGGAGGTGGCCCGCAGCTTTATACTCCGAGGCTCGAATGACCGGATCGGCCTTGTGGTTTTTCGCGGCAAAGGGTATACGCAGTGCCCGCTGACGGTCGATCATGAGGTACTTGCAATGCTTGTTGATCATCTCTCCCCTCTGGTTATACAGGACGAGGGTACGGCCATCGGGAGTGCAATTCTTATCGCAACCAACCGTTTCAAGGGTTCAACGTCACCGCAAAAGGTTATTATTTTGATTACTGATGGCCAGAACAACACCGGAGATGTCGGGCCTGCTACAGCGGCAACTTTGGCCGCCCAGAACGGTATCAGGATATATGTGGTCAATGCCGGATTTAAAGTGGGGGGGAGTGCTGCGAACTCTTCCTCTGAAAGCAGTGGTCATGCAGCGATGGATGAAGAGTCGCTTCGGGGGATAGCCCGAACGACCGGCGGCGGCTATTTCAGGGCCGAAGATCCGTCGGTACTTGATAATGCAATCAAGACAATCGGCCGCCTTGAAAACAATCGTTATACCGGTCAGTTTGTAGAGCGCAGAACGGGGTTGTTTTTCTTTTTGCTTTTTCCGGCGGTGCTGCTGCTTGTTCTTGAGGTCCTTTTGTCTAACACAAGGCTGTTGCGACTACCGTAACCATTATGGAGACCTTTGTAGATCTATTTCGTCCCGACCTGTCGGGATTGGTCAGTGCCCGCAATCCTTTCCGATCCTTTCGGGACTCCCGACAATTTTTAGACCTCTCTTTATGCCACGCTCTCTTTTATAATGCTGACTATCTGAGGGGAGCGAACAGATGAGCTTTGCATGGCCTGAAAATATTGTTTACCTGCTCCTTTTGATCCCTCTGGTCGTGTTTCTCGGCTATGGGGTTATTCGCCATTTTCAGTTGCGTGAGGCCGTTGTTGCTCCGCCTCTGGCGGATCTGATGATGCCCGGTGTCGGGTTCAGGGTGATTGTTGTAAAAAAAGTGATGATTTTTATTGGTATTGCTTCTCTGCTTTTTGCCCTGACAGGTCCCAGGCTTTCAGGCGGTGGGCGGCCAATGTTGCGTAAAGGGGCTGATATGGTTTTTGTGCTGGATGTCTCCCGCAGTATGAGGGCCGGGGATGTTCTGCCGGACCGGCTCACCCAGGCGAAATTTGAAATATCAGGGATCAGTCGTGCAGTTACAGGTGGCCGGAGGGCAATTGTTCTTTTTGCTGAAAAACCTCTTGCGCAGTGCCCGCTTACGGCTGACTCCGAGGCCTTTGAAGCGCTACTCGATATGGCTTCACCCGATCTGATCGAGGCCCAGGGAACTGATTTTGTTTCTGCACTTGAACTGGCCAAAAACATACTTGAGCCATCATCGGAAAGCCGGATTGCATACGCGGCGAAGGGAGAGAAGATTATTGTGCTTCTCAGCGATGGAGAGGATCATGCCGGTAATTTGCCGACTGTTGCCAGGCGGATAAAAAAGGGAGGGATCCATTTTTTTGCAATCGGGGTCGGGATGATCGGCCCTGCCGTGATTCCTCTTGGAGAAGGTAGTGGTGAACTTAAACTTGATGAACGGGGACGGGTGGTGACAACCAGTTTAAGATCTGAAACGCTTCAGGCTCTGGCGCGTGACGCCGGAGGGTTTTATTTTCGCACCAGAGCTGATCAGACGGTTTTCGGCGAGGTCTCCGCAAGGATCAACCGCATCGCAGCGGCATCCCGCTGGGTGATGGAGCCTGTTGAAAGTGAACCGGTCTACTACTATTTTCTTGGACTTGGTCTCCTTCTGCTGCTCTGTGAAACCATGATCGGTCGCGGAGGAAGCGGGCGATTGCAAAAACCGTAAAGATAGCAATGATAGAGAGCAGGGGTGAGGATCACATGAGAAAAAATTGTTACATTCTTTAATTGTACGCAGGTGGTGGTAACGCTCTTGATAGCGGTACCCGGCAATGTTTTTTCAGACGAAAACAGATATCATCTATGGAGCAGCAGAACACCGGTCAGAAGGTTCTCGACCCCATTGAAAGGGCGAAGCTCGGCTTAAAGGTTTTAACCTTGCCATTTTCCGAGGCTGAAGAGGTTATTGACGCTTATGTCAGTGAAGGGAATTATGACAAGGCAAGCGTTGACTTGTTCAAGGATCAGGTTGCTACACAGCGCCACATCCAGGAGAAAAGTGCAGAACTGCTATCCACCAGTTCGCAGATTATCCGTCTTGTCGCAGGTGCATTTATTAAAAATCTGCCGAAGCCGGAAGATGAGAACCGGGCAGCAAACTCCTGAGAGCTGGAAGAGAGAGGAGTGAGCTTGATTGAAGAGTGGTTAATGATAGTCGCGGCAGGTTGCTCTGTCGCGATTTTTTTTTTGTCTTTTGCAAAGGAAGAGGGGTTGCATGATTAACTTTTTTTGCGTTTACATTGTTATAGATCAAGGAGTTCCCATTGCAAGCTTTGTAGCTGAAAACAAAACAGTCTGAACCATGCAGTTTGATCCAAATAAATTCACCCTGAAGGCGCAGGAGGCTTTGCAGGCGGCGGGTACGCTTGCCTCCAGTCGTCAGCATCAGCAGATTGAGCCCGAACATCTGCTGCACAGCATGCTTGCTGATAAAAGCAGCATTGCTGTTCAGATTGCGCAGAAGATTGAAGTCTCCTCCGACAACCTTCTTCTGGCTCTTGATCGTGAAATTGAGCGCATTCCGAAGGTAACGGGGGCTTCGGCTTCAGGCCAGTATCTTTCACAGAATCTTGGTAAAGTGTTTGATGTGGCGCTCAAAGAGGCGGAGAATCTGAAGGATGACTATATCAGTTCAGAGCATCTGCTGATTGCCATGACTGAAGCATCGCTCAATGTTTCGCGAATGCTTCAGGATGCGGGGATAAACCGTAACGCCATTCTCAAGGTGCTGACAACCATCAGGGGATCGCAGCGCGTGACCAGTCAGAGTGCCGAGGAGAACTATAATTCCCTGAAAAAATATTCCAGAAACCTGAACGATCAGGCCCGGAAAGGCAAGCTTGATCCGGTGATCGGTCGTGACGAGGAGATTCGCAGGGTGCTCCAGATTCTTAGTCGCCGGACAAAGAACAACCCTGTTCTTATCGGAGACCCGGGGGTCGGCAAGACTGCACTCGTCGAGGGAATCGCCCAGCGGATTGTGGCCGGTGACGTGCCTGAAAATCTCAAGAGCAAGCAAATTGCCGCGCTTGATATCGCTCAGCTTGTAGCCGGAGCAAAGTTTCGTGGTGAGTTCGAGGAGCGCCTCAAAGCTGTCGTTCGCGAAGTCCAGGAGGCCGAAGGTGAGGTTATTCTCTTTATCGATGAGATCCATCTGCTCGTTGGCGCGGGCTCTGCCGAGGGGTCAATGGATGCGGCAAATATTCTCAAACCCGCTCTCGCCCGTGGTGAGCTTCGCTGCATCGGCGCGACCACCCTTGATGAGTATCGCAAGCATATTGAAAAGGATGCAGCTCTTGAGCGTCGGTTCCAGACCGTTGTGGTTGACCAGCCGAGTGTCGAGGATACGGTCTCCATTCTCCGTGGTCTCAAGGAGAAGTATGAGATCCACCATGGTGTGCGCATCAAGGATGCCGCCATCGTTGCGGCTGCCGAACTCTCCAACCGCTACATTTCCGACCGTTTTCTGCCCGACAAGGCTATTGACCTGATTGATGAGGCCTCTTCAAGGCTCCGCCTCGAAATAGACAGCAGCCCCGAAGAACTCGACAGGGTAAACCGCGATATCCGCCGCCTTGAAATCGAGCGTGAAGCCCTGAAGCGCGAGCTTGAAGCCGGGGGGATATAGCAATTTTTCCGGATTGAATTTATTACGAAGTGATGCTGTTGTAGTTCCTTTGGAAATCAAAGCGACAAAGAAGGAGTCTTTTATGATGGCGTCACTCGATGAAATAAAATCATATCATGAGGTTAGTTAGTAAGGGTGTTACCGCTCTGTTTTTGCTTCCTCTCTTTTCGGTGGAAATCCCGTCTTCAGCAAGCGCGCAGATATCAAAAATCCCTATTGAACAGATTGCCGGTAAACAGCGGGTGAGAGTGATACCCTGTGCCGATTATGAAGCAGGAGCACTGCATACCATGATCTTCGGTACCCATTGGCGATCACTCTGGACGACACCTGTTGAGATGCCTGTTCTTGACCTTGACTCTTTTGCCGGTGGATTAGTTCCATTTGAAAAAGGGGGAGGTTTTCAGCCGATGACACTGAGTTTCAGGGGAGCAAACGGCAAGGAATATCGGTTCCGCTCACTGGATAAAGATCCTTCACGCGATATGCCGACTAAACTGCAGGCTACTGTTGTTTCCCGCGTACTTCAGGATCAGGTTACCACTTCCAATCCAGTCTCCGGTTTTATTGTATCGCCTCTGCTTGGCGCAGAGGGTATCTATAATGCAAGCCCGGAATTTGCGATTTTGCCACACGATAAAGTGCGTCTCGGTGAGTATTTCGATGATTTTGCCGGTATTCCAGGAACCATGGAAGAGCTTCCGAAGCAAGGTGACAATGCCGGAGCAGGGTTTAAGGGAGCGGATAAAATTTCAGAGACCTACGCTCTCTTGAACAACCTTGAAAAGGATAACGACAACAGCGTTGATGGCCCAGCCTATTTAAGGGCAAGGTTGCTTGATCTGTTTATCGGCGACTGGGATCGTCACTCAGATCAGTGGAAATGGGCAGGTTATACAAAAAATGGAAAAACGGTTTGGTTGCCAATTCCCAGAGATAGGGATCATGCTTTTTCACGACAGGATGGAGTTTTTTCATGGATTATCACAACGGTGTTTTCCCGGATGACAGATTTCGGTCCGAAGTATCCGAGCATCAAAAATTTAAGTTTTTCCGGTCGCCCTCTTGACCGGCGTCTTCTGTCGGAAATAGACAGAGTCGCGTGGGATGCTGTAACAAGCGATGTCAAACTGAAGCTCACCGACCAGGTCATCCATGAGGCCGTCATGAAGATGCCTCCTCTAATGTATGGCAAAGAGGGGGAACGGCTTGAACGGGAGCTGAGAGTGCGAAGAGATCTTCTTGAAAAGGCATCAGAAGAGCTTTATCGGCTTTATGCAGAAGATGTGGACATCTATGTGAGCAACAAGCCAGAGTATGCGAAGGTTCACCGTCTGCCGGGAGGCAGTGTGGAAATTGTTGTTTTTAAAAGAGATGAGACGACCGGTGAGGAAAAAGGGATACCGTTGTATTCCCGTCGTTTTATCTCACTTGAGACAAACGAGGTCAGACTCTATCTTCAGGGTGGTGATGACAAGAGTGTTGTTGATGGGACTGACTGCAAGAGCGGTGTAAAAGTAAGGATCATTGGCGGCAAAGGAGCTGATAGTTTTGAATATTATGCCCGGAAATCCCGGCTCCAGGATCCTGATGGCGATGGAAAAATGGTGTTTTTCTATGATGACGACAATACATCGGAATTTATCACAACGAAGCATATAAAGGTTGACCGGCACACGGTTGCGATTCCGGCTGATGATCTGGAGAAATATGATCGTGCTGTGCGAGATTCAGGTCATGATATTGGTGCCTTTCCGTTGTTGGATTATTCTCCGGATTACGGACTGTTGCTCGGGTTAGGGGTAAGATTTGATGATTATGGCTTCAGAATGGCCCCCTACCGCTACAGTATGCAGCTTGAAGGAGGGCTTGCTACTCAAGGTGATCGCCCTTATAAAATACATTACAGTGGAGATTTCCGGTCGCTTTTCAGGAATACATCCCTTCAGGTTGAAGCTGGTACGACAGGTCTTGAGGTCATTAACTTCTACGGGCTTGGAAACGAAAAATACTATAATGGCTCAGCTCTTTCAGAAGATGATTTCGAAATTATGAATCAAATCACCTCATTCCGTGCTTCATTTAACTATCCGATGGATAAAAACTATCGGTGGAGCGCAGGAATCGGTGCGAAATGGGTAGACATTGCTCTGGCCCCTGGTTCATTCAATGACCTGAACAGAACTCAAATTCCCGGAATCGAGAATGATTTTGCCGGTAGTTTTCAGATCGGATTTCGTTATGATTCAAGGGATAGCGGTGACGATATTGAACTCTCATCCCGAAAAAAAAGCAGCACCAAAGCTGGTTCGAGTCTGACTGGCGCTACAACGGCGCTCAGCGGAATAATGCTCGATCTCAGTGGGCGGTACTACCCGGAATTTCTTGGCAATGATCATGGATATGGAAAAGTCAGTGGTGAAGTTCGTACTTATATCCCGCTGGTCACCTCCCGTTATTCACGATTGGCCCTTCGGGTTGGTGGAGAAAAAATCTGGGGAGATTATCCATTCTATGAAGCTGCTTTTCTTGGTGGTTCTACCTCGCTGAGGGGATATGACCGGCAGCGATTTGCTGGAGATGCGTCACTCTATGCCGGTTCAGAACTTCGACTCTACTTTGGCACATTCAAGTTTCTTGTTCCTGTTATGTACGGTCCGCTTGCCTTTGCTGAAACCGGAAGGGTCTTTCTTGACGGGGAGGATTCCCGCGCATGGCATAGCAGCGCCGGCGGAGGATTATGGTTCGGATGTATTGAGTCGCGTTATTCCGCAAGTATCTCTTTTGCGCATGGGTTTGACGATGGCCGACTGATGCATGATTCAGGAATATATCTCAGGACAGGTTTCAGTTTTTAGCGATTCCCGAGGGAAATGACTCCGCCTCGCAATCGAGAGATGGAAGCAGGGGGGTTATAGGTGAGGCGTCTGATGCCATGAGATTCCTCGCTGCGCTCGGAATGAC
This sequence comes from Chlorobiaceae bacterium, assembly GCA_013334485.1. Lineage (GTDB taxonomy): Bacteria > Bacteroidota > Chlorobiia > Chlorobiales > Chlorobiaceae > Chlorobium. Next base: position 38,768 of record JAAXXL010000005.1, read on the forward strand.
ACAAGAGGGAGTTTGTCAACTCGAACACCCAATCCCTGTCATCCCGAACTGAAGGAAGGGATCTGTTTTTTTTTGCCGTTTTGATTGTTGTGAGTGAGGGGATGAGATTCCTCACTGCGTTCGGAATGACACAAGAGGGAGTTTGTCATCCCAAACACCCAATCCCTGTCATCCCGAACCGAAGGGAGGAATCTACTTGGGATAGGGTTTCGAATTGATGACTTCATTATCCCAATACCAGCAATGAGCAGGGACAAACCATATTGTGTCTACATTCTTACCAATCGCACGAACAAGGTTATGTATGTCGGCATGACCAATGATTTGCAGCGAAGAGTTCTTGAGCACAAGAGCTTTATGATTGATGGTTTTACGAAAAAATATAATGTTGATAAACTGGTCTATTTTGAAGAGACTACTGATGTACTGAGTGCAATAGCCAGGGAAAAAGAGATAAAAAAATGGAGGAGAGAAAAGAAAGACCTGCTGGTTGCGACACTGAACCCTGAGTGGAAGGAACTCGGTAATGATGGTATTTGGTAGTCAACAGTTTTGTTGCCAACAATAATGCTGGTAAGAAGAGTTATGTTTGTTTGTGAGTGAAGGGATGAGATTCCTCACTGCGTTCGGAATGACACAAGAGGGAGCTTGTCATCCCGAACATCCCATCCCTTGCATCCCGAACACTCAATCCCTGTCATCCCGAACTGAAGGGAGGGATCTGTATTTTGCTGGTTTGATTGTTGTGAGTGAGAGTATGAGATTTCTCGCTGTGCTCGGAATGACATATTGGGGGGGCTTGGAGTGACAGAGTCTTGGAGTGCACTGAGTGACACAAGGTTTGAGTCTTCTCGGGTAGGTGATTTATTGGGGTGAAAATCGTACATTACAGAATTGTACGTCAGTGTAAAGATTTTTACGGTTTGATTTTATTAAATATGAAAACTGTGAAGCCATGATGAAGATGATGAAGGTTTGTGCGCTGGTGTTTATGCTGGCGGGTATGTTTGTTTCAACTGCTGAGGCAGGGTGGGACCCGGCCAACAAGGAGAAGGCTGATGAGTCGGTTGGCTATTTCAGAAAGAATGCCCCCTCATTGAACCGTTTTTTTGAGCAGGCATACGGTTATGCGGTTTTTCCGGATGTCTACAAGGGCGGGCTTTTTATGGTAGGCGGCGGGCATGGCAAGGGGTATGTGTATGAGCAGAATAACCTTGTGGGTAATTCGACCATTACCCAGCTCAATCTGGGCCCGCAGTTTGGGGGCCAGTCTTTTTCCGAGATCATTTTTTTCAAGAGCAAGGAAGATCTGGAAAGTTTTAAAAAAGGTACTTTTGAGGTCAACGCCCAGGTTGCAGCAATTATTGTGACAACGGGTATGGCAACCAATATTGATTTTTCAAATGGCGTAGCCGTTTTTGTTCTGCCAAAAGCCGGCGTTATGGCTGAGGCGACCGTGGGAGGTCAGAAATTTTCCTATCAGCCCTACTGACAGTGTTTTAATAAGTGAGCATGGTTTCCGGTCAGCGTAGACCGGTACCGTCTATTAACGTTAATTTTTGCAATGAAGTATGAATTAGTGGTGGGCCTTGAGGTCCATTGTCAGCTCAACACCGAGAGCAAAGCCTTTTGTGGCTGTTCAGCAAAGTTTGGAAAACCGGCAAACGCCAATGTCTGCCCGGTCTGTCTTGCGCTTCCGGGTGCCCTTCCTGTGTTAAACCGCCAGGTTGTGGAGGATGCTGTGAAGCTTGGTATTGCAACGGGTTGCACAATTGCGCCTCACTCGGTGCTTGCCCGGAAAAACTACTTTTATCCCGATCTGCCGAAAGGGTATCAGATTTCGCAGTTTGAGGAGCCGATCTGCAGTGAGGGGAATGTTCATATTGATGCCGGTGAAGGGCGCAAGGATATCAGGCTGATAAGAATCCACATTGAGGAGGATGCCGGCAAGTCGATTCATGATATCGGGGACGACACCTATATTGATCTTAACCGGAGTGGAGTTCCTCTGCTGGAAATTGTCAGTTACCCTGACATGCGTACGCCGAGGGAGGCGTCAGCCTATCTGCAGAAAATCCGCCAGATTGTCAAGTATCTCGGTATTTCGGATGGAAATATGGAGGAGGGAAGCCTTCGTTGCGATGCCAACGTCTCCCTTCGACTGGTTGGCGCGACGGAGTATGGTACCCGTACCGAGATCAAGAATATGAACTCCTTCAAGAATGTAGAGAAGGCTATTGAGTATGAGGCCGAACGGCACCGTGAGATTCTGGATGGAGGTGGCGCCATTTTGCAGGAGACCCGTCTTTGGGATGCTGACAAGGGCGAGACCCGTTCAATGAGGGGCAAGGAGTTTGCTCATGACTATCGTTATTTCCCCGATCCTGATCTGGTTCCGGTGCTTGTTGATCAGGAGCTGTTTGAGAGGATGAAGAGCGAGCTTCCGGAGTTTCCCGAGGTTCGTGCCGCCCGCTTTGTAACGGAGTATGCCATTCCAGCCTATGATGCCGCTGTGCTTACCGTTGAGCGTGAGGTTGCCGACTATTATGAAGAGACTGTAAGGGTTTCAGGTGACGGCAAGGTATCCTCTAACTGGGTAATGGGTGAAGTTTTGCGTACCCTGAAAGAGAAGTATCTGGATATTTCCGAGTTTGCCATCTCGTCCGACCGGCTTGGTGGACTGATTCGACTCATAGGAGAGGGCACCATCAGTAACACCATTGCCAAGCAGGTTTTTGAGCTGATGCAGCAGAACGGACTCTCTTCTTCGGAGATTGTTGAGCGTGAAGGGCTTGCACAGGTTTCTGATTCAGGGGCAATCGAGTCGGTTGTTCAGGAGATCCTTGATGCCAACCCCGGCCAGCTTGCCTCCTATCGAGAGGGAAAGACCAAGCTGTTTGGGTTTTTTGTGGGGCAGTGCATGAGCCGTATGAAAGGCAAGGCGAATCCCCAGATGGTCAATGAGGTGCTTTTGAAGAAGCTTGAAGGGTGAGTGCTCTCAGGACTCGCCGTCGAACAGATCTTTGATGTGGGAGGATTCTGGCCAGGTTTTGGCAAGTTCAGGATTGATAACTTCAATTTTTTTTCTTGCCTCCTGCAGCCGTTTTTTGCATTGTCCGGCAATGGTCAGTCCCTCTTCGTAGAGTGAGATGGAGCTTTCAAGGCCGGTCTCGGGATTTTCGATATTCCGGGTGATCTCCTCAAGCCGCGAGATCAGCTCTTCAATAGCGGGTTTTCCGGAATGTGATGCTGCCATGGGTATGTTTGTTTTAGATGTTGATGATGAAAATAGATAATGTGAAAGAATATTCAAAAGTCAGGAGTGTAAGTGAAGTTTGTAGATAGTGCGTCTATAGTTATAGGAGCAGGAGACGGCGGCAAGGGCTGTGTGAGTTTTCGCAGGGAGAAGTTTGTCCCCAAGGGTGGTCCGGACGGTGGTGATGGCGGTCGTGGTGGTCATGTATGGCTGAAAACCAACAGGCAGCTCACCACCCTGCTCGATTTCAAGTACAAGAAAAAGTATATAGCTGATCGTGGTGTTCACGGGCAGGGTGCCCGGAAAACCGGAAGGGATGGCGCTGACATTGTTATTCAGGTACCGTGCGGAACGCTTGTCCGGAACGCTGAAACTCATGAGGTTATTGCCGACCTTACCGGAGAGGAGCAGGAGTTTCTGATTGCAAAAGGGGGCAAGGGCGGAAAAGGTAACCAGCATTTTGCCACCCCTACCCGTCAGGCTCCCCGTTTTGCCGAGCCGGGACAGAAAGGAGAGGCTCTTGTGCTCGATCTTGAGCTGAAGCTGATGGCCGATGTCGGTCTGGTTGGATTTCCCAATGCAGGAAAGTCTACCCTTATTTCGGTCATAAGCGCCGCGAAACCGAAGATTGCCGATTATCCCTTTACAACGCTGGTACCGAATCTCGGTATTGTGCGTTATGAGGATTATAAATCGTTTGTGATGGCTGATATTCCGGGAATTATTGAAGGAGCTTCAGAGGGCCGAGGGCTTGGTCTCCAGTTTCTGCGTCACATTGAACGGACAAAAATACTTGCTATTCTTGTTTCGGCTGATTCACCCGATATTGCGGAGGAGTATCAGACTCTGCTTGGTGAGCTTGAAAAGTTTGACAGGGGACTGCTCAATAAACCGAGGATCGCCGTTATTACCAAAATGGATATTGCATCCGCTGATCTTGATATTCCTCTGCTTGAAGAGGGAGTAAAGGTGCTTCCGATCTCAAGCGTCTCCGGGTATGGCCTCAAGGAGTTGAAGGATGAGCTCTGGAAGGAGGTCTCTGCACGGGAACGGGATGCTGAACCCTCAGATGAGGGTATCGGGTAAGTATGCAGCAGGCTGAACTATTTGTCAGGTATGCTCGTCTGGCCGATGCCGGGGCAATTTCCGCCATTACAGCGGAGTATGCCCGTAAGGGAATTATGCTTGAGCGCTCTGATGAGAATATTATCGAAAATATTCGTAATTTTTTTGTCGCGGAGTATAATGGTGAAGTTATAGGGTGTTGCGCTATTGCATTTTATACCCGAAAACTTGCCGAGATCCGTTCACTTGCTGTTTTTAACCGCTTTGCCATGAAGGGAATTGGCCGACTGCTGGTTGAAAAGGCCGAGTCGGTTTTGCGTGAGGAGGGTGTGGCGGAGGTTTTTGTTTTGACCTTGAGCCGGAAATTTTTCGAACGAAACGGGTATAGTGAAATAAGAAAAGAGTATTTTCCTCAGAAAATATGGAGGGATTGCACTCATTGTCCGAAGCTGATGGCTTGCGATGAGATTGCAATGGTGAAACATCTCTGATATGCTCTCTTGAGCAGCTCACAGAAAGAGCTTTACGTGGTACCCCAAAAAATAAACAGGTCGAGTATAGATGTGATAGTTCAGGAAGTTACCGTTAAAAACAAGGCCGGGCTGCATACCAGACCCGCAGCCGCCGTAGTAAAGCTGGCATCCCGGTTCAAGGCCGATTTTTTTATCGAAATGCAGGGTGTTGAAATCAATGCGAAATCAATTATTGGTGTCATGAGTCTTGCTGCTCCGAAAGGTACCCGGCTGACTCTCAAGCTTGACGGAGAGGATGCTCCGGAGGCCGCCCGTCAACTGATTGAATTTTTTGAGCAGGGATTTGGAGAACAGTAGTTTCATCATTGTCCGGGAACGTCATTGAAAGCGTTGCGGATTGCCTTTATCACTCCCTTTTCTCCCCTGAAGGGCGGTATTGCCCGGTTCAGCGGACTTTTGAGGGAAGCCCTTTGCAGGATGGGGTATACCGTTTTCCCTGTCGGGTACAGGGCTCTCTATCCTGCATTTCTGTTCAAGGGCGGTGCCGCACAAGCTCCTGTACCAGATGACTCTTGTTGTTCAGATGCCCGACTGACGCTCTATAACCCCTTTACCTGGCTTGCAACCATTATTCATCTTCGCCGGTTGAAGCCTGATCTGCTGCTTGTAGCATACTGGACCGGTTTTCTTGCGCCCCTCTGTTATTTTTTGCGCCGCTTCACCGGTATCAGGGTTGTTGTACTGCTCCATAACTTCACCTCTCACGAATCTTTTATTTTTGAACCATTCATGCAGAGAGTGCTGGCGGCTTCTGCCGATGCCTTTCTGACACTCTCATCAGCGGTTTCCAGGGAGCTGCGTGCAGTTCTGCCAAATGCCAGAGTGCTGGAGCTTTTTCATCCGCTCTATCTGCCGCAAACAGCTATCCCTCCGAGAGCTGAGGCGCAGCGTGCGCTGAATCTTGAAAGCGGCGCGCCTCTGCTGCTTTTTTTTGGCTATGTTCGTCACTATAAGGGGCTTGATCTCTTACTTCGTGCCATGCCGGAGATTCTGCAAAAGGAGCCCTCACTCAAGCTGATTGTGGCCGGGGAGTTTTTTGAAGATCCTGATTGTTACCGGAGTTTGATCCGGGATCTTGGTATTTCAGCCAGTGTTGATCTCTATCCGGGTTATGTTTCTCCGGAGCGTAGTGAACTGCTTTTTGCTGCTGCCGAGTGTGTTGTGCTCCCTTATCGCAGCGCCACGCAGTCGGGCGTGGTCTTGCAGGCATACGGTTACGGAGTTCCCGTTATTGTGACTCCGGAAGGTGCTCTTCCCGAAGTGGTGCTCCACGGGGTTACCGGCTGGATTGCCCGTGAGAGCTCGGCTGCCGGGCTGGTAGAGGCCGTAGCGGAGTTTATCGAGAGTCGGGGTGAGCTGCCGAAAATGCGGGCTGCTGTTGAGGAGTATTGCCGGGAGTTCTCCTGGGAGAGTTTTGCTGCCGAAGCAGGCCCTTTTCTTGAATCTGAAGCTTTACGGAAGTGATGAAGGCGCCGACACTCTGTATTGTGGTTCTGAACTGGAACGGAGCTGATGATACGATTGCCTGCCTCAACTCTCTTGCCGGAGTTTGCTCTCCGCCTACAAGTGTGCTTGTGGTTGACAATGGATCAAGTGACAACTCTCTTGCACGTATAGCCGCAGCTTTTCCCGAAATCGAGATTCTCTCTCTCTCTTTTAATCTCGGCTATGCGGGGGGCAACAATGCCGGATTCCGGCGTGTCAGGGAGCTTCAGGCAGAGTTTGTGCTATTTCTGAATAACGATACCATTGTGGATACTAACTTTTCTGCCCCGCTTGTTCAGTCCCTGCAGCGAGATTCTTCAGTTGGAATTGCAGTTCCGAAAATACTCTATCATGACCGGCCTCAAAGAGTCTGGTACGGAGGAGGATTTATCCGGCTCTCCACGGGCTTGATTCGCCACGTCGGGATCAGAAAAACGGATGCTCCGGAGTTTAACCTTGCCGGAGCAACCGGTTATGCAACAGGTTGCTGCTTTGCCATGCGCTGCCGTGATTTTGAGCGGCTCGGAGGATTTGATGAACGTTTTGGCATGTATGCCGAGGATGTTGACCTCTCTCTCAGGGTGCGCGCTCTGGGGATGCGTATCTGGTATGAGCCCGCTTCAACGGTATGGCATAAGGTTTCGGCTTCGCTTGCAGGAAGCCCGTTCAAAAAACTGATGATAAAGAGTGGTGCTTCGCTTCGACTCTTTATCAAGTACCGTGCATGGTTCGCACTGCTTCTTTTTCCGCTGCTTCAGCCTCTGCGTCTTGCTGCAAGCCTGTCGTCAACACTTTTTGAGAGCGGATTTGCAGACAAAACATCGAGCAAGCCATGAAGGATAATCTCAGAACTCTGGTGAATGAGGAGTATCTCAGCGAGCCCGCCCACAGGGTCAGGTGGCAGAAAACCATCGACTTTGTCGGACGTTCAAGCTCTTCTCAACTATTGACCGCAGCCTCTTTGTCCGGGCTCGATCTGGGTGACCGGACACCTCTGACTGCTTCGCTGGAGCAACTTTTCGGATGCTCTTTCGAGAGTACGGCAATTGATCTTGATGTTGAGCCTCTTGCCGGATCATTTTCCGTTATAACCGCTTTTGAGGTGCTGGAGCATCTTTACAATCCGCTTCGTCTTCTGCTCGACGTTCGCCGGATTCTTGAGGGCGGGGGTGCCAGGCTTTTTGTTTCGATGCCGATTGCAAAGCCGGCATGTTTGAAAAGTGCCGACCATTTTCATGAGATGAGCCGTGACGAGGCGCTCTCGCTATTCAGGCGCGCAGGGTTCAGGGTTGAACGGAGCGGGGAGTTTCGTATTCGTCATCCGTTGTTTTATCTTACAGGATTCAAGCCGCTGTTACGTGCATGGTATGAAAAGGTGCAGATTTATGAGCTTTCCGTTTCGCAGGAAAAACGCTGAGGGGCTTATGAGGCTTGTCTGGTTTTCTGAAATACAGTGGGATTTTCTCTCAACCCGCAAGCAGCGTATTCTGGGTCGATTTCCGGAGCGATGGAGCATTCTCTTTATTGAGCCTTTTGCACTCGGGCGTCGCCATCACTGGCTTCCGGTTAAAAGGGGGAGGGTTTGGGTGGTCACGGTGCCTTTTCTGAAAACTCTCCCTTTCCGTTTCGGGCGTTTGCTTGATAATTCTTTGTTGCGAACACTGCTCTCTCTTCCGGGTATTCTTATCATGCTCTGGTGGGTAGCCATTCTCGGATTTGGTTCATCAGACCGCATCATTGGGCTCTCCAACGTCTATTGGGGCAGGGCGGCCCGTATCCTTTCATGCCGCTTCCGTTTTTATGATGCCAATGATGATCATCTGGCCTTTCCGGGTACCCCTGTGTGGCTGAAGGGATATCTTGATGCCTGGCTCTCGGGGATTGATCTGCTCTTTACGGTCTCCCCGGAGTTGACGGCCCGGCTTAAGCTGCCTTTTGGTGTGCGTACTGTTGAGCTGGGTAACGGTGTCGAGTTCAGCCACTTCGCCGATCCGCGACGTGAAGCTCCCGGAGAACTTGCCCGGTTCAAGGTACCGATTCTCGGTTATGCCGGAGCGATGGACTGGCTTGATACCGCCCTTGTTGCGGCAACGGCCAAAGCCTGGCCGGAGTACACGGTTGTGCTGCTCGGACCAGCTTATGAGCAGAACTGGTGGAAAAAGCAGAGTCTGATCAACACCCTTTCCAATGTGCACTATTTCGGACGTATCGATTACGCGGAGCTTCCTGCATGGGTGCAACGCTTTGACGTTGCGTTGATACCGATGCAGAAGGGAAGGCTCAAGGGGGTTTCCCACCCAAACAAGCTTTATGAGTATTGCGCAGCAGGTGTGCCTGTGCTTTCGATGAACTACTGCAGTGCCGTTGATCGGGCGCGGGATGTGGTGCATGTGGCTGATTCACCAACAGCCTTTGTGTGTATGGTGTCGGAAGCGCTTGCTGACCGGCGCAGAGCTGAACGGCAGGCCTTTGCCCGCCGGCACAGTTGGGATGCAATTGCTGCAACCATGGAGCAGGAGCTGCTGAAGAGCTATCGGGAGCTGCACTCTTGAGCCGCAACCGGGTAATAGCTGGCCAGGCAGGTCTCTCCTACGGGGGATTTTTATTCGGTCAGGCATCAAGGTTTGCCTTTAACCTGCTGGTTGCAAGAGCACTCGGAGCAGAGGCGCTCGGAACCTATGCCCTTGCCATTGCTGTTATCCAGATTGCCGAAGTGCTGGCCATAGCCGGGTTTGATTCGGCTCTTTTGCGTTTTGTCAATCTGCACCAGGGTGATCCGGCTCGCCAGAAGGCGGTAATTGGCTCGGCAATCAAAACCGGCATGCTGCTCTCCTTTTCAGTAGCCATTCTTCTTCTGCTTTTTTCAGGCAGCATAGCCTCCATGCTTAACGGCAGCCGACTGCTCAAGCTTGTGATCTGCTGTTATGCGGCGGCTATCCCTTTTAATGTCTCAACGATGCTTTTCGGTCACGCCATGCAGGGCTTCAGCAGGCTACAGCCGAAAATTATTGCCACCCAGATTATAAGCCCCCTTCTTCTGCTGCTGTTGACACCGGTATTTCTCTATACTGCCGGTCGAGATGAAGCGCTTTTTTTCCCTTTTGCACTGGCGGCGGCAGGCTCTTTCTTCTGGATCCGCCCAACGCTCAAAAAAATCACCGGAGTTGTTTCCACCGATATTCTTCGTGCAGGTGCTGATCGTGCCATGCTTGCCTATGCCTTGCCCTTCATGGGTGTTTCACTGTTGAGCATGATGACGCACTGGCTTGATGTGGTGATGCTTGGCATCTATACCGACACGGCCTCGGTAGGGATCTATCATCCGGCAGCCAGAACGGCGGGTTTGATACGAGCCGTGCTGATTGCTTTTTCGGGAATTGCAGCTCCGATGATTGCCGAACTGCACTCCGGAAGTCAGAAGGGGGAGATTGAGCGGATATACAGGATGGTGACGCGCTGGATCGTTGCGATTGTGATGCCCGCAGCTCTCTTTTTTATGTTGCTTCCTGAGCCGGTACTCAACCTCTTCGGCTCCCGCTTCGGGGCGGGCCGCACTGTTCTTGTGTTATTGACAGCAGCTTCACTCATGCAGGCAAGTTTCGGACTTGCTTCAACAGTGCTTGCCATGACGGGTTATTCACGACTCAGCTTCATCAATGCTCTTGGAGCGTTCCTTCTGCAGGTTGTTTTGAATGCGCTTCTGATACCCCTGATGGGCATTAATGGTGCTGCGCTTGCCACCCTGATTGTGTTTATTCTGCTCTCCGCGCTCCGGATTGTGGAGGTTCGCCACGTTCTGACTATTACTCCTTTTTCTGTATCGCTCTGGAAGCCCCTGGTTTCGGCTATTCTGGCCGGAATGCTGCTGTTTGCTTTGCGACCATGGCTGCTTGCACTCTCTCCGTTTATCAGCCTTGCAGCGGGAGTCGCTCTTACGGCGGGCAGTTATGCTGCAGTGATGCTGCTTCTGAAGTTGGAAGAGGAGGAGCGGGAGATTATTTTAAAGTATATGCCCTTTTCTGGCAAGCAACCAAAGCAATAACGCTGTGAAAAAAAAGATTCTTCCGCTGCTCGCTCTTTTCGGGCTTTATACCCTTCTGGCACTGCTGCTCTTTTGGCCGCTTGTTTTTCAGTCCAGTACGCTTGTTGCTCCGGACTCGCTTATTCCACATGCATCAACCATCGCGCTTGACAAACTTCAAACAGAGAGCGGCCTCTACCCGCTCTGGCAGCCATGGCTCTTTTCAGGGATGCCGACGGTTGAAGCGTTAAGCTATATCAGCGGACTCTATTTCCCCAACATCGTGTTCAGCCTGTTCAATACCAGCGGCATTCTTCTTCAGCTTCTTCATCTTGCCTTTGCGGGTTTCGGGGTTTTTCTTTTTCTTCGCCAGTATGGTTTGACTACCCCTGCCGCACCGTTCGGCGGGGCGCTCTTTATGCTTAATCCCTACATGACGGCCATGCTGGTGCATGGTCATGGCAGTCAGCTCATGACAGCAGCCTGGATGCCCTGGATGCTCTGGGCTGTTATGCGGCTCATGCAGCGCGGAGGGCTTGTTGATGCCGGGATTCTGGCGATTATCGCCGGATTTCAGTTGCAGCGCTCACATGTTCAGATTGCTTACTACTCATGGATGCTTGCACTGCTTCTTGCTGTTGTGCTGTTTTTGTTCGGTCGGGATTCATGTAAAAGTGAGGGCAGCCACAAGGGCGGCCCCTACAGGATATTGTTGTTGATGGCCGCGCTCGGGTGTGGTGTTGCCATGTCGGCATCAATCTATCTGCCTGCTTCGGAATATGCGGCATATTCCGTGAGAGGGATGGCTGCTCAGGGCGGCGCCTCATCGTGGGATTATGCTACCCTCTGGTCGATGCACCCCATGGAGTTGCTTACTTTTCTCATACCGGGATTTTTCGGATTTGGCGGAGTGACCTACTGGGGCTTTATGCCGTTCACCGATTTTCCCAATTATGCCGGAATTGTGGTGCTGCTGCTTGCCGTTGCAGGCGGATACAGCCGCCGAAAAGAGCCGATGATATGGTTTTTCACTGCTGGCGCACTGCTTGCCCTCTTGCTCTCCTTCGGCAGGTTTTTCAGCCCCGTTTTCGATCTCTTCTATCATTTCGCGCCTCTCTTCAGTCGCTTCAGGGTGCCATCAATGGCGCTTATCATACTCTATCTTATTATCTCCTTTCTTGCGGCAATCGGAGTGAACGATCTGCTTCAGCGCTCGAACGAACGGATGGTGAACCCGATCCGGATCGGTGCGCTGTTGCTTGCAGTTTTCCTGTTGATTTTTCTTGCCTTTGATCAATCCATAGAGAGCTTTTTCCGTGCACTCTTTCCCGAGCCGCCGGTTGAAAGCTTCGACCTCGCCTTTATGATTAACAAGGTTCGCTGGGAGAATCTGAAAGGAAGCCTCCTGATCGCGCTCTTCACCCTCCTGCTTTTTACGGGTGTTTTCTGGCTTGGTATCAAGGGCAAGCTCTCCCATCAGATGACGGGGTTCCTCTTCTTTCTGCTTGCGCTTCTTGATCTTTTCTGGATTGACATACAGATTATCTATCCATCCGAAAGTTCTCTGCGTTCTCCGGTCTTTGCCGAAAGCCGTCAGGTGGGTCGGGCTTTTCAGCCTGACGACATTACCCGATACCTTGCAGCGCAGAAAGGGGCATTCAGAATCTACCCCGCAGGGCCACTTTTTGCAGAGAACAAGTTCGCTCTCTCCGGAATCGAGTCAGTCGGAGGTTACCACCCCGCCAAGCTCAAGATTTACGAGGAGTTTCTCGCAAAAACGGAGAATCTTTCGAGCATCAACATTCTCCGGATGCTCAATGTCGGCTACATTGTCACCCCTCTCCCCCTCAATCACTCTGCCCTTGAGCTGGTCAAAACCGGCACACTGCAACTGGCAGGTGGTCCGGTACCGGTAAATGTCTATCGCTTGCAGTCAACACTTCCACGGGCCTGGTTTGCAGAGCGGGTGAGTAGCGTGCAGAGTAGCGACGAGCTTTTCTCCCGCCTGCTTGATGACGCAGCTCTGCAGGGTGAGGCTTTGGTTGACGCTTCGCTCTGGCGCGGCACCAGAACTTTTGCTCCGGCAACAGTAACCTCGATTCAGAGGAGGTCAGAATCGATGAGCCTGAAGGTTTTGGTTCCGGGTGACGCTTTTCTGGTTGTGAGCGAGATCTATTATCCGCTTCGCTGGAAGGTGACGGTGGACGGCAGACCGGCCGAAATGGTCCGGGTAAACGGATTGCTTCGCGGCGTCAGGGTTCCTGCCGGCAGCAGGGAGGTTCATTTTTATTATGATCGAAGCTTGTTTGACAACGCCCGGCGCATCTCGCTCGGAGCGTTTGGCGTGGCGCTGCTGATGATTGCAGGGGGTTTTGTTGTTGGACAGTTGCGGAAGAAGCAAATAGGAAAATGTACGATATAGGGCAACAGAATATCCCGCTTTCGACGGACGGAAAATGATCTTTACGTGTATGTGGAGATTTCTGTCATGGTATGTTTTCGCAGGTACATAGTAGGGCTGGTTTTGCTACTTGCAGAAAAAATTAATACATTTAAATCGATTTGTATTCCTTTTAGCAGATTAGGTATCAATAGCTTTGTTAGACTTGGTTGAGATCAAAGGTGTTATACATTATTTCGTGGAACGTATAAGAAAAGTGAGAGATTGTTAATATTTTTGACGGTCAAAAATATTAACAGCTTTTTTCATGGCTATGAATTAGCACCCTACGTGTCACAATTCTGAATTTATTGTTTAACAACGTTTTAACAGAGCGAGAGTTATTTTATGCCTGAACCACAACTGCAAGATGTTTTTAAAACAAGTGGAGTTCCCTCCTATACTTTCGTACAGCCACAAGAGTATGTTCGTCTCTTATTGAATCTTCGCACATCTGGACGTGGCCTAGTAATAGAAGGGCCATCAGGTATTGGCAAAACAACAGCTGTAGAGAATGCACTTATTGAGCTTGGGTTATCAGATACGGTGACTAAACTCTCTGCTCGTTTGCCTGAAGATATTGAATATATTGCTGAATTGCCGATAATGGGCAAAGTTGGAACAGTTATTGTTGATGATTTTCACAAGCTTCCTGATACGGCGAGACAGGCACTTGCAGATTATATGAAAACATTAGCGGATCGATCTTCGACTGAAGTAAAAATTATCGTTGTAGGTATCAATAAAGCTGGGGAAAATCTTGTTCACTTTGCACATGATTTGGTTAACCGGCTTGACATTGTACCTTTCGAAAGCAACCCTGATGAGCGAGTTGAGGAGCTGCTGACCAAGGGACAAGAAGCTTTGAATATTAGTCTCAACATAGTTCCAGAGATTGTTCAAGCTGCAAAAGGCAGTTTCTTTCTTGCTCAGATGTTAGCGTTTGAGGTTTGCCTTGCATCTAATATTACTAATTGTCAAGATGAGCGACGCATTGCAGAAACAAGCTTTGAAGCTGTTAAAGCTGAAGTATGGAAGCGATTGAGTGTTAGTTTTCGTAAGCGGTGTGAAAGGTTTTGTCGGGGAAGTAAGATGAAGCCGGCAGGTCGGGCGCCTTATTTGCATATACTGAAATGGCTAGCAGAGGAAGGAGACTGGACATTAGATCTTCGAGAAGCTATGCGACGACATAGAGAGATGACCGGAAGTGTGGGTCAAGTAGTGACCAAGGGATTTCTTGCTGAGAATATTGATAGTGATGTGGATATTGGTGCTGTTCTTCATTTTGACGAGGCTTCAAAGCAGCTCACTGTTGAAGATCCACTTTTTGTTTTTTATATCAGAAACATGCCATGGGCTCTTTTTGCTCGTGAATGTGGATTTGTTTCTGTTGATTTCCAACATAGATATGATTTTGCGCTCTCTTTTGCAGGCCAGCAGCGAAGGGTTGCTGAAGCTCTTAACGCGGCCCTGCTGGAGCATCAAGTTGAGGTTTTCTACGATCGAAATGAGCAGCACCGGATTCTGGCTCAGAATGTAGAGGAGTACCTTCTTCCCATATATCAGTCAGAAGCTCGCTATGTCATTCCACTGCTGAGTTCTGAGTACCCTGAAAGAATCTGGGCACGGATAGAAACTGATGCATTTAAAGCGCGATTCGGTGACAATGCAGTTATCCCAATTTGGTTCAGTAATGCATCGCCAAGTGCGTTTGATGAATCCCGAAGGTATGGAGGAGTAACATGGAATGTTGATGATAATTTGATCGCACAGGCCGATCAAATCGCATCTGTGTTAGTTCAAAAACTTGCCGAAGATCGTTAGTCTATTGTAGAGGGATACTCCTGTCGGAGTTCTATGAGCGGCTTTGACAAAAGAATTGGAGATAAAATACGTTAACCATCATGCCTAATCATGCCGCTGTTAGAATTTGGGTTATAAATCCAGTGGAAATGATGTAGTAACGCATGTAAGAGGTTGTGAACGATGTTCGGTAATGCGCATAAATATTTGCGTAGTATAGGGGGTGATTTTTTTATTTACACTATTTTTTGTACATTCGTAGCCTAATATTGTTACATGACAGTTAAATACGCTTTTATTTCTTTGTCGCATTGATTGCAGGTGGCGTATTTTCTGTTATATGTATATTGTTAGCTAAACATATAACGGATAAGTATAAACTGCTTTTTATAGGCAGGTGAGGTGAACGCATTAATCACTTGTTGTTAAGGCTAAATACTGACGAAGGATTAATGGCCATTATTTTTTATGACTACAAAAAATCGCACTCAAAACGAAATATCGGTGTTTGGTGTTTATGCTATTTATTCTTCCGTTGTGTGGGGATATGTATTTTCTAAATGCCAAGCAGAACAAAAGGTACTTGATAATTTCATTATTCGTGATAAATGTTTGCCGGTTGGTATAGATTGGTTTTCGGATTTTTTTATGCGTTTTATCAGTTTTTTTTCGAGTAATAATACGTCAGATATTTCTATGATGGTCAGTGTTTCGATGGCTATCTGTTTCCAATTATTATCCATATATTTATGGATTAACTTTATTATGGTCCGATTAACTGTTCCGAATAAGTTGATAGGGCTAAAAAAAATCCTTTTTTTATTCATGGTGTTGATAAGTTCACATTGGTGGATTTATTCGCTGTTTAACGACTATATGACAAAGTTATACGTTATTATATCAGGGGGTTTATTTTATGCGTCTATTTTTATCCTTGCTAAAGATTCGCCACTAAAAAAAATAGGTATTTTGAGAACCAGTTAACAATATTATGCTACTATATTTAATTAGTATATTAATTCCTGTACTAATGCTTTTATGGGTGGTACTGATTGATCGGAAGTATGTATATAGATCAAAAATTATAAGCGCCCTTCCACCTACTAATTCTTTTGCTAATTATCAGAAAGGGATTTGCGATATTCATAATAAAATTTCGCCTGATAAATGCATTAATGATAAAAAAAGACAGACCAAATATTTTAGTATTTTAGCAAAAAGGCATAAAGGGCTTTGGATCCCCTTTTGGTCAATTATTTATAGACTATTTTCTAGTAGATATTTTGCTTATAACCAATTCTCTGTAGTATATATCTCTTCATATGGGGGTATATCTGAAGTTTCTCGAAGAAAAATAACTTCAGATGGGGGAATAAAAAAACTAAAAAAACTTCGTGAAGATTTAAAGTATGCTGTTGTAAATAATGAAAAGGCAGAGATAATAGCTAATTTAGCTGACATTTATAGGTTTATGTATGACCTTGATAAAGATAACGCAATAGATTCTATGCGAGTTGGGTATTTGGTAGAAGATTTAGAAGAAGTTTGTAGACACATGTGTGAAAAGGATTTGGTGAATGCATATATTTGCTGGAGATCAAAAGAAAAATATTTAAATGAAATGAGTGATATGGAGATTATCATTTATGGATCAATACGATTGCATCTAGAAAAATATATTATTTCTTATGAGTATCCAGTTAATCCAAAAGATATTGAGGATGATATTGAGGAGTTTTCAAACATGCTTAAAGCCACACTTCAGTGGATTACTATGGATATCTTTCAAAAAGTAAAATTTTTAAGTAACCTGAGTGTTATTATGATGCTGGATCTGCTAGGCAGTCGTATAGAGTATAAAGTATGATTACGTGATTAGGTTATGGTTGATAATTTTAAAGTTATTAATAATTTCATTTTAGAAGATCCTACATGGATGTGGGACGAATGGAATTTCTTTTTTTATTTTGACGATATTTGTGATTTTTTTAAAAGCCATGAAGATGATTTTAAAAGTATAGTTGATCAATCAGACGTTATCTGCTCATTAGGGAAATCCGGGATGGTTTTTGCTACCTATCTTTCTGTGATTACAAGAAAACCGTTAGTTGTCTTTTCTGTTGGAGAGTTTATTCACCAAGGAGCATATGTTATAGGGTTCACAAAATCTGAAGATCAGATAGTTAAGGGGAAAAAGCTGCTTGTTGTGGACTCTCATATTCGTAGTGGTAACACGATTAAAATGATGGGCAATTATATAGCACACAATGATGTTGAGGATGTGAAATGGCTGACAATTATGGATTGTAGGAGTGCCAAAAAAAGAGAGGAGATGCATAAGTACGACATTAGAAGTATCTGTGATTTTTTTCCTGATATTCGTAATCAAGTTATTAAAGTGACAGACGATGAATTTTTACTTGAAGATGAAAGCTTTTGGATGAAAAAAGAGGAGTATTGGCTTGGAAGAGACTCGATAAAATTGAAATTCTCTAACCAAGATTCGAGTGATAAAGAAATAGCAGAAAAACAAGAAAAAATAAATTATTTCGATATTACGTTATTTGATAAGTCATCAAATAAATATTTTATTCCGTTGCATTGTATAAAAAATAGCGAATACTTTGGTCGCATGATTGGTTACTTTTACGATACTTTAACTCAGGATGAAATTGATGTGGATAAAAAGTATCTAATATTACCATTGACTTTAGGCGCTTTGCCAATTGCAGTTTCGCTTGCATACTCTTTCTATCATTCCGGATGTGCTGTTAGGTTTTTATTTCCGCTTTTTCGTACAGAAAAATATTTTAGAAAAAAGCTAGATGAAGTAGCGGATTATACTGTGATAATAATCGATGATGTTATAACTACTGGCGGCTTGATATATGCGTTTTATGATAAATATCTAAGAGATGTGTTTACTGATGTCAATTTAATTGCACCGCTAAAATTAAAAATCGGTTCAAATTCAGATGCAAAATATGCAAAATATTTTTATAATGTATCAAAATGCATAATAGACAATGGTGGTAAAGTTATTGTCGGTCAAGTACCTTTTTAAATATTAAGGGCACCTCTAATAATTGATATAGATCATAATTTCAGACGTTACCATCTTTTTATATCTGTTCTTTGTCAATTTTGAGCGGAAAATGCTCCGTTGAGCTTACAACAGGTCGTACTTATCCGATGACAGCATAGATATTTTTTTTGAGCTGTACGCAACGCATCATGTTATAGGTCAAGTTCATCAGACCAATTTTTGCAGCAGCACTGAGAATACCTATTGTATCAATGTGCATAGCATCCATGCTGTTGGTCATATAGCCTTAGATATGTTCAACTCTTGCTCTGAATGTTGATTTAAACCATTAAATCATAGGGTGCTGTTATGAGCGACAAGAACGAGAAAGAACTTTTAGATTCAGTTGTTGGCGTCAACCGTTTCTCTGCGGCTGACGGTTGACGCGGCATCTTCGATTTACTACGTAATGTGCTCACGAATTACTTCTTCTTCAACCGCTTTTTGAATGAACTGATTTAAAGAGATTCCCTTCATTAGAGCAAGTCTTTTTGCATTTTTGTGCAAGTCAGGAGCTATTCGGACATTGAAACTTCCTTTGTAAGACTTATCAGTTTTCTTGCCGATTTCTTTACATAGCTCTATGTAATCGTTTACGGCCTCATGAAATGCCTTTTTCAGTTCAATCACACTATTGCCTTCAAATGAAACAAGATCTTCAATCCCCTCGATCTTGCCAAAAAACACCTCGTCATCTGCATTGAAGTGCACCGATCCTACATAGTCTTTATAGAGCAGAACGTCTTTCATACAAGCCCCCTTGATTTCAGTTCCTCAATGACCAGTTCAATTTGATATTGTTTTAACTCATTACCCGGATGTGGTTTGTGCTGTGCAAAACGATAGAGTCAGGCTGCTGGAGTAGTCGCCAGACAGCTTCTGCGCATGTTCAGGCATTTACTTTGCTATTGATGTCGCAATATTAGGACTATTTGGGTTGACACCCAGGGTTCGGGTTTTTGGAATGATGACTAAATCCATATCTTCCATCGGAATGGCGCCAAGTAAAGCCTGATCACCCATAACCAGTGCACCGGCGAAACCAATGCGATTCTTGAAACGAAGTTCAATGGGACCGACATAGGAAACAAGTTTTCGGCTTCCATCCGCTAACGTAACCTCCTTTTTGTCGATTTCATTCAATTTCATCTGAATCCTGATATGTTCAGGAATACAGAGATGCACTGAGCCTGAGTCTACCAAGGCATCAACATGAACAGGCTCAAGCTCCGGCTTTCGTGGATTTCTTAATTCCACGTTTGCGTTAATCAAACCCATTTTTCTTCCTCCTTTATATTCTTATCAGTCATACCAGACAGTGTTAAAGGCCCAATCAGTATAATCGGGAAATAGCAAGAGTTTCTTTCCGTAATATAGGCACTTTGTATGTTATAGTGGACCCCGATCTGCCGGGAGCCGGATGCAGGCTCGTCAAGCTATACAACAATGCGTTGTCAACCCCCTTACGTTTCCCTATCGCTTTCTCCGGTCTGCGGCTTTTTGCGTGGTGCTCTTCTTCGCCGGGGAAGCGATTCATCCTGCAGGCGGCGGCCGGGAGCATCCTCTTTGGCGATCAGCGACAAATCTTCGAGCAGCCCAAGTTCACGAAGCACCTCCACATAGAAGCCTATAGCAACCGAAGGGTCACCATTCTCGATTTTATAGAGCGTCGGGCGTGACATATCAGCCCTGAGGCAGACTGCCTCCATGGAAAGTCGGCGACGGAGCCGTGCATCCCTGAGGCGTTCTCCGAGAGCGGTCAGCTCTAATTGCGATGCAGGATATAGTGGAGCCTCTTTGTTTTTCATAACGATAATTAATATTTACATAATAAGAATCATTTGTAAAATATTATTACCGTTATATCATATTTCGAATGCAATAGCCAGCATACTGCATTCGAAATACCTTCAAATAATGCAGAAGAGATCATTATTCGGCACTTCATTTCTATCGACTATTTCTCACCTTTTCGTCTATTCCTGTGATCTGTTTTCTTTGAATCGGGTACGTTTCCGGAGCCCTTCGTGGATGGCAGAAACTCCTGTAACTACGGGCTTTTTAGCTTGTTGAAGAGGGGGTTCTGCGGGGCTGACTGATTATTATCAAAAGAGTTGAAAAATGTTTAATTAGGTTTTGTTTTTTTTCATAATTCGCTTACATTGTCTGTCCTTATGGAATTTTAGTGTATTGCGTTTTTCGTAATCATAGGTTTTTAAATAGAAAGAGAGTTTTAGTATGCCGACGATTCAGCAGCTCATCAGGCTCGGAAGAAGTGTAAAAGCGTCAAAAACAGCGTCACCGGCGCTTGAGAAGTGCCCGCAGAAGCGTGGCGTTTGTACGCGTGTCTACACGACTACTCCTAAAAAGCCTAACTCCGCACTCCGCAAGGTTGCGCGTGTCAGGTTATCCAACAAGATTGAGGTTACAGCCTATATTCCCGGTGAAGGTCATAACCTGCAGGAGCATTCAATTGTTTTGATTCGTGGCGGCAGGGTGAAGGATTTACCTGGTGTGCGTTATCATATTGTGCGTGGTTCGCTGGATACGTCCGGTGTTGCTGATCGCAAGCAGAGTCGGTCGAAGTATGGAGCCAAACAGCCGAAAGCTGGTGCAGCCGCTCCTGTCAAGGGTAAAGGCAGATAAGTCGAATCATAAATTCAGAGAAGAGCATGTCAAAAAAAGGTGGCTATAAAAAAATCGGTGTCGATTTTCGTTACGGCGATGAGAGTGTTGCCCGTTTTATCAACGCTGTAATGCTTGATGGCAAGAAAGCTGTTGCTACGAAGATAGTCTATGACGCGTTTGGTATCATTGCTGAGAAGATGAGTGGCGAGGATCCTCTGGAGGTATATCGCAAGGCGATGTCTCATATTGCTCCGGTAGTTGAGGTTCGCAGTAAGAGAGTTGGTGGTGCGACTTATCAGATTCCGATGGAGGTCAAGGCATCCAGAAGAGGAGCGTTGGCATTTCGCTGGTTGAAGCTTTATGCAGCAAAACGTGGCGGTAAATCTATGGCTGAAAAGCTCGCTGCCGAGTTGATGGATGCTGCTAACGAGCAGGGAGCATCGGTGAAAAAGCGTGATGAAGTTCATCGTATGGCTGATGCGAACAAGGCGTTTGCGCATTTCAGGTTCTAAGGTGTTTTGTGAAAGTGTTGAATAAAAGGCAAAAAATTTGTTATGGCAAGGCTGGTTGATTTAGATAAAGTTCGCAATATCGGCATCATGGCTCACATCGATGCTGGAAAGACAACGACGACAGAGAGGATACTCTACTATACCGGTCGTCTGCACAGGATGGGTGAAGTGCATGACGGTGGTGCGACGATGGACTGGATGGAGCAGGAGAAGGAGCGTGGGATCACGATTACCTCTGCGGCTACAACCTGTTTCTGGGTGCCGAAGTTCGGTAACTATTCCGGCGTCAATCACAGAATCAATATTATCGATACTCCCGGACACGTTGACTTCACAGTTGAAGTTGAGCGTTCCCTGCGTGTGCTTGATGGCGCTGTAGCACTTTTCTGTGCTGTCGGTGGTGTTGAGCCTCAGTCCGAAACGGTCTGGCGCCAGGCGAACAAGTATGGTGTTCCGAGAATTGCCTATGTCAACAAGATGGATCGTACGGGCGCTAACTTTTTTGATACCGTAAAGGCTATCAGGGAGAGGCTTGGCGCAAACCCGGTTCCGCTTCAGATTCCTATCGGCGAAGGCGAGATATTCGCCGGTTTTGTCGATCTGATCAGGATGAAGGGGATTATATATGATAAGGAAGACGGAAGCACCTATAATGAAGTCGAGATTCCTCATGACCTGCAGAATGAAGCAAGGACATGGCGTATCAATATGCTTGAGGCGGTTTCCGAGGTTGATGATACTCTCCTTGAGAAGTATCTGAACGGTGAGGAGATTACCGAGGAGGAGGTTCGTAACGTTCTTCGTCAGGCTACGCTCAAGGTTACTATTATTCCTGTACTCTGCGGTTCTTCGTTCAAGAACAAGGGTGTTCAGTTCATGCTTGACGCTGTGGTTGAGTATCTTGCCTCTCCGGTTGATGTCGGAGCTGTCGAAGGTCACCACCCGCGTACAGATGAGCCTGTAACCAGACAGGCGAGTGATGATGAGCCATTTGCCGGTCTTGCTTTCAAGATTGCAACTGATCCCTTTGTCGGAAAGCTTACCTTTTTCCGGGTCTACTCAGGTGTTCTGAAGGCAGGCAGTTATGTGCTTAACACCATGACCGGAAAAAAAGAGCGTATCGGGCGTATTCTTCAGATGCACTCTAACAAGAGAGAAGATATTGATTGTGTTTATTCGGGTGATATTGCAGCGGCTGTTGGTCTGAAGGATGTCAGGACAGGCGATACGATCTGCGATGAGGCGAGTCCGGTGGTTCTTGAGAAAATGGTTTTCCCTGAGCCTGTTATTCAGATTGCTATCGAGCCTAAAACCAAAGCTGATAACGACAAGCTTGGTATGTCGCTTGCAAAACTTGCTGAGGAGGATCCTACTTTCAAGGTCAAGACCGATGATGAAACAGGTCAGACATTGATTGCCGGTATGGGTGAGCTTCATCTTGAGATTCTGGTTGACAGACTCCGTCGTGAGTTCAAGGTTGAGGCAAATGTCGGCCAGCCACAGGTGGCTTACCGCGAAACCATCAGAAAGTCTGTTGAGTTCGAAGGTAAATTTGTTCGTCAGTCGGGTGGTAAAGGTCAGTTTGGTCTCGTCGTTCTCCGTGTTGAGCCGCTTGAAGAGGGCAAGGGATATGAATTTGTTGATGCAATCAAGGGTGGAGTTATTCCGAGAGAGTATATCCCTGCTGTAAATGCAGGTGTTCAGCAGGCGATGAAAAGCGGCGTTGTTGCCGGATTCGCAATGCAGGATATCAAGGTTACCCTTCTGGATGGCAAGTATCACGAGGTTGACTCTTCGGAAATGGCCTTCAAGATCGCTGGTTCTATCGGTTTCAAGGGTGGAGCAAAGAAAGCTGATCCGGTTCTGCTTGAGCCGATCATGAAGGTTGAGGTTGTAACACCTGAAGAGTATCTCGGCGATGTCATGGGTGACTTGTCGAGCCGCCGTGGTCACATTGAAGGTATGGGTCAGAGGGCCGGAGCCCAGTTTGTTAATTCCAAGGTGCCTCTCTCTGCGATGTTCGGTTACTCGACTGATCTTCGCTCAATGAGTCAGGGAAGAGCGAACTATTCGATGGAGTTCGACTGCTATCGCGAAGTTCCCCGCAGTGTTGCGGAGGCGTTGCAGGAGAAGCGGGTAAGCAAGGATTCGGAATAAGCAGGCTCTTGCCTGTATGCAGTTTTAACTATTACTTAATAAATAACAGATAACCGACACGGAGATAAGTTATGGCAAAAGAGTCCTACAAAAGGGATAAACCTCATGTCAATATCGGAACCATTGGTCATGTTGACCATGGTAAAACAACCTTGACTGCAGCGATTACTTCGGTTCTTGCAAAGCAGGGTCTTGCACTGCAGCGCGATTTCGGCAGCATCGACAAGGCTCCTGAAGAGAGAGAGCGTGGTATTACCATCTCAACAGCACACGTTGAGTATCAGACAAAAAAGCGTCACTATGCGCACATTGACTGTCCAGGTCACGCTGACTACATTAAAAACATGATCACCGGTGCTGCCCAGATGGACGGCGCGATTCTTGTTGTAGCCGGTACCGATGGTCCTATGCCTCAGACCCGCGAGCACATTCTGCTTGCCCGTCAGGTGAACGTTCCTTCGCTTGTTGTATTCCTGAACAAGGTTGACATTGCTGACCCTGAGCTTATTGAGCTTGTTGAGCTTGAACTCAGAGAGCTTCTTACCGAGTACAATTTCCCTGGCGACGATATTCCGATCATCAAGGGTTCTGCTCTTAAGGCACTTGATGGCGATCCGGAAGCTGAAAAAGCTATCATGGAACTTATGGATGCAGTTGACGAGTTCATTCCTGAGCCTGTCCGCGATATCGATAAGCCTTTCCTTATGCCTGTTGAGGATGTATTCTCTATCTCCGGACGTGGTACTGTCGGTACCGGAAGGATTGAGAGAGGCCGCATCAAGATCAACGAAGAGGTTGAGATCGTTGGAATCAAGCCTACCCGTAAATCAGTTGTTACCGGAATCGAAATGTTCCAGAAGCTTCTTGATGAAGGTCAGGCTGGTGATAACGCAGGTCTTCTTCTTCGCGGTGTTGACAAGACTGAGCTGGAGCGTGGTATGGTTATCGCTAAACCAGGATCTATAAAGCCGCACACCAAGTTCAAGGCTGAGGTTTACATCCTGAGAAAAGAAGAGGGTGGACGTCACACTCCGTTCTTTAACGGTTACCGTCCCCAGTTCTACTTCCGTACCACAGACGTTACAGGTTCTGTAACACTGCCTGAAGGTGTAGAAATGGTTATGCCTGGAGACAACCTTGCAGTAGAGGTTGAACTGCTCGCTCCTATTGCTATGGATGAAGGACTGCGTTTCGCTATCCGTGAGGGTGGACGTACCGTTGGTGCTGGTTCCGTAACAAAGATTATCGAGTAAACAGATTGTATGGCGTCCCGGGACGGGGCCGAAAATCCCGTCCCTTTTTATTGATAACATAGAAACAGGGTTGACAAGTGGCTGTACAGCAAAAGATAAGGATCAAGCTCAAATCTTACGACCATAGTCTGGTTGACAAGTGGGCTTTAAGGATTATTGATGTGGTAAAGCAGACTGATGCTATCATCTTTGGTCCAATACCGCTGCCCACAAAATCGCACGTGTATACCGTAAACCGGTCTCCACATGTTGACAAGAAATCGCGTGAGCAGTTTTCCTTCTCCTCCCACAAGAGGTTGATTGAAATTATAAATCCGACATCCAGAACCATTGATATGCTGATGAAGCTTGAGCTTCCGAGCGGCGTTGATGTTGAAATTAAGTCTTAAAGAATTAGAAAAGCTACAGATATGGGTGCGATTCTTGGAAAAAAAATCGGCATGACCCGTTTATTCAATGATAAACGCGAAGCAGTATCCTGCACGATTATTGAGGCAGGGCCATGCTTTGTGACGCAGGTTAAGCGTGTTGATACAGATGGCTATAATGCTTATCAGGTTGGTATCGGTGAAAGAAGCGAGAAAAAGATAAACAAGCCTTTACAGGGACATTACAGAAAAGCAGGTGTCACACCTGGTTACAAGCTGGCTGAGTTTGATTTTTCAGAACTCAATCAGGAACTTGAGCTGGGCAGCCCTGTCAGTGTCGAATCCTTCAAGGAAGGCGAGATTGTCAATGTTCTCGGTGTTTCTAAAGGCAAGGGATTTGCCGGTGTTGTAAAGCGCCATAATTTTGGTGGTGGTTCAAGAACTCATGGTCAGTCAGACAGGCTGAGGGCTCCGGGTTCTGTTGGTGGTTCATCTGATCCATCAAGGGTGTTCAAAGGCACAAGAATGGCTGGTCGTATGGGATCGGATAACATAACAGTGAAAAATCTCGAAATTATCAAGATTCTTCCTGACTCCAATCTTATCGTCGTCAAGGGATCAGTTCCCGGCCCGAAGAACTCCTATGTCAAGATTGTTTCTATAAAAAAGTAAATGCTGAATGCTCGTAGCTATGGAACTTAAAGTCTTAAATACCGGCGGCACTGAAACCGGGGAAGTGGTAACGCTCCGTGACGATATATTCGGCGCTGAAGTATCCGAACATGCGATCTATCTCGATGTAAAGTCGATACTCGCAAACAGGAGGCAGGGTACACACAAGTCGAAAACAAGAGCTGAAGTAAGAGGTGGCGGCAGAAAGCCGTTACGTCAGAAAGGAACCGGTAATGCTCGTCAGGGTTCCACCCGTTCACCACTGAACAGCGGCGGCGGTACCATCTTTGGACCAACACCCCATGGATACGATCAGAAGGTAAACAAGAAGGTAAAACTTCTTGCTCGACGCTCTGCATTGAGTGCCAAGGCCAAGGACGGAAAGATTGTTGTGGTTGAAGACTTCAAATTCGACTATATCAAGACCAAACCGTTCGCTCAGATCCTGAAAAATCTCGGTCTTGCTGAGAAGAAAACACTGCTCTTGACGCCGGAATATGATATGATCATTGCTCGTTCCGGAAGGAATCTAGAGGTACTTAATATCATGACAGCCGACAAGGCTTCAACGTACGATATACTGCACAGTCAGACCGTACTGGTACAGAAGGCCGCTTTGAAAACAATCGAAGAGACTTTAGGGTAACCTGCAGTTTTCCAGAAAAAGGAGTTAAAGAGATGAAAAACCCGTTGTTGCGTCCCTGGCTGACTGAAAAAAGTACCGGCCTGACCGAGAAGAAAGGACAGTATGTTTTTGTAGTCAAACCGGAAGCTGATAAAATCGATATCAAGATTGCCGTTGAGCAGAAGTTTGGTGTAGATGTAAAATCAGTTCGTACGGTGTACTGCCTCGGCAAGTCACGTCGTCAGAATACACGAAAAGGAGTTGTTTCCGGTAAGAAGAGTGACTGGAAGAAGGCAATCATTACACTTGCCAAAGGACAGTCGATCGATTATTACTCTGGTTCAACCCAGAAGAGCGAAGGATAGAAATCAATAAAAGGATAGATCATACATTCAAATGGCTATAAGGAAATTAGCGCCGGTCACGCCAGGGTCGAGGTTTATGTCATACCCTGCATTCGATGAAATCACAAAAAGCACGCCTGAAAAAAGCCTGCTTGTGCCGTTAAAGAAATCCGGTGGACGCAACGCTGCGGGCCGCAAGACCTCAAGGCACAGAGGCGGCGGACACAAGCGCCATTACAGGATTATCGATTTCAAACGCAACAAGGATGGCGTACCTGCAACCGTTGCTTCTATTGAGTATGATCCGAATCGTTCATCAAGAATTGCATTATTGCATTACATTGATGGAGAAAAACGTTATATTCTCGCCCCGAAAGGTTTGAAAGTCGGCGATAAAGTGGAGAGCGGAGAGAAGGTCGAGATCAAGACCGGAAATACCATGCCGCTGAAAAATATTCCGCTTGGCACTGATATTCATAATATTGAGATGAAGGCCGGAAAGGGTGGTCAGATTGTTCGATCAGCAGGTGGATTTGCAGTTCTGGCAGCACGTGAAGGTGATTATGTTACCTTGAAGCTCCCATCAGGCGAGATTCGCAAGTTGAGGGTTGAGTGTCGTGCTACCATAGGTGTGATAGGAAATGCCGATCATGAGAATATTGTTCTCGGTAAGGCAGGAAGAAGTCGCTGGCTTGGAATTCGTCCTCAGACAAGAGGTATGGCGATGAACCCGGTCGATCATCCGATGGGTGGTGGTGAAGGTAAGTCGAAGTCAGGTGGTGGACGCAAACATCCGAAGTCACCATGGGGTCAGCTTGCAAAGGGTCTGAAGACCAGAAACAAGAAAAAGGCTTCACAGAAATTGATTGTACGCGGCAGAAACGCCAAATAACTATAGGGGTTAATAACAACAAGCAGAGGAACTATGCCAAGATCACTTAAAAAGGGACCGTTCATTGATATAAAACTGGAAA
>JAAXXL010000106.1 GCA_013334485.1 Chlorobiaceae bacterium
GTCCGGGTTACCAATGAAGACGCATTTGAAACTGCTCAAGCTGTCAGTCGCAATGAGGGAATACTGGTCGGTATTTCATCGGGTGCGGCAGTGTGGGCCGCCATCCAGATTGCCCGAAGGGAAGAGAATCGGGGGAAAAAAATCGTTACGATTCTTCCGGACTCAGGGGAGCGTTATCTCTCAACACAGTTATCAGACATAGAGAGCTTTTAGGGTCTCCTTTATCGCTTACTTTGTCATGTGCTTCAGAAAGGTGCCATTTTGATACTCATTGAAAGCCTGACGGATCTCTGCATCGGTGTTCATCACGATGGGACCGTACCAGGCAACAGGCTCGTTGAGTGGCTTGCCCGAGACGAGCAGAAATCGTACAAGTTCCGCTTCTGTTGTAACGGTAACAGAGTCGCCATCGCTGAACTGTATCAGCGTTTCATTTCCGGAAAGCTCTCCGGCTCCAGGAGATAGCGACTCCTCCTGATGACCGAAAGCTCCTTTTCCAGCAATAATATAGGCAAAAGCGGTATGACCTTTGATGACGGGATGAGTATAAGTGACGCCTGCCGGGACGGTGATGTCGAGATACTCCGGATCAATGGCAATATCGCTGACCGGCCCTGCTATGTTGCCAATGCGTCCGGAGATGATACGGATCTCTACACCGTTCTCAAGATGCACTTTCGGGATTTGATCTGCGGTGATGTCACGGTATCGAGGCTGAGTCATCTTCTCTCTGGCAGGGAGGTTTGCCCAGAGCTGAAAGCCTCCCATACGTCCGCTCGCTTCTCCAAAGGGCATCTCCTGATGGATGATGCCGCTTCCGGCAGTCATCCATTGCACCGATCCGGCAGTGATTACCCCCCGGTTTCCGATGCTGTCACCATGCTCTACATTGCCTTCAAGCACATAGGTGATGGTTTCAATACCCCGGTGCGGGTGCCATGGGAACCCTTTCCGGTAGTCCGCAGGGTTATCCGAGCGGAAATCATCGAGGAGCAGAAACGGGTCAAAGAGCGGCGCTTCGCTGAAGCCGAAAGCCCGTTTCAGATGGACTCCGGCCCCTTCGGTAAACGGCTGGCTTTTATAAATCTTTCGAACTTTCCGTGAAGTAGTCATGGTTAACAGTTGGAATTATCAGAAGGACTTTCTATCTGAACCGCCAGAAGGAGCTAACAAGTTCGCACATTCGCCACACGCTATTCATTTGTTTCGGTCGCGTTCCGGTTGCGATGCACAAACTATTGATAGAAATATCCTGATCTGTATCTTGCACTGAAACACCTGTCAGATGCCGAGAAAAAAAGATCGTCAATAAGATCGACTGATTCTCTACATTATTTCATGTAACAGATTACTCCACTCTTCCCTGCCAAGTATTGAGCAGATTGAAGCAGAACCGGGAAGCAATCAATGAGTGCAGGATACCATCTATCCAGGATGATGGAACCCAAGGTTATGGGCCGGTAATGCCCCAGTTATTAATTATGGAAATGAATAATTCTGAGCATAAAACAGTAGAACTGATCCAGCAAGGGGAAGGGCTGACTCTTGAGTTTAAGGAGTGTCGCAATGCCCTGAACAGGGAGGTGTATGAAAGTGTCTGTGCATTTCTGAACAGGCACGGAGGAACCCTGTTACTTGGTGTAAGGAACAATGGCGACATTTCAGGGGTAGATCTTGATCGTGTCGATCAGATCAAAAAAGATTTTGTTACAGCAATAAACAATCCGCAAAAAATCAACCCGACCTGCTACCTCTCCATCAATGAATTAAAGCTACAGAACAAAACGGTACTCTCTGTTTATATCCCGGAAAGTTCCCAGGTTCATCGTTGCAACGGTCGTATTTATGATCGAAATGAAGACGGAGATTTGGATATCACTGATCACACCCGTCTTGTAGCCGATCTCTATTACAGAAAACAGTCAACCTATTCGGAAAACAAGCTTTATCCTTACGCTAAGCTTGCCGACCTCCGTATGGATCTGCTCACCAAAGTTCGCAAAATAGCGGAACTTCGACATGAAGATCATCCCTGGAGAGAGATGGCTGATCTGGATATACTGAAAAGCGCACAACTCTACCAGACCGACCGAGAAACCGGTAAAAGTGGCCTGACACTGGCAGGAATAATGCTTCTTGGCAAAGACGATGCCATTCTTACTGTCGTTCCTCACCATCGAACCGACCTGATTTTGCGCAAGTTCAATCTTGACCGTTACGATGACCGTGATCTTGTTTGCACGAACCTGATTGAAAGTTATGAACGCATCATGGCGTTCGTCACCAAGCATTTGCCCGATCCTTTTTACCTTGAAGGAGACATCCGTATCAGCCTCCGGAAGGTGATTTTCCGTGAAATAGCTTCAAATACGCTGATACACAGGGAATATCTGAATCCTTTCCCGGCGAAACTGGTTATAGAGCGTGGACAAGTGCTTATCGAAAACAGCAATAAACCGCACGGGTACGGACCCATCAATCCGGCAAATTTTTCACCCTATCCCAAGAATCCTGTCATCGCCCGTTTTTTCCGTGAAATCGGACGTGCTGACGAACTCGGTTCCGGGATGCGAAAGTTGATAAAATACGGTAAAGCTTATGGGGGTCGTGATCCGGAAATGATTGAAGGTGACATTTTTCGGATAATTGTCAAATACCCTGATTTTGAGGCTCGACCGGCAGAAAAGGTGCAGGGGAGAGATACCCCTACAGTCACCCCTACAGTCACCCCTACAGTCACCCCTACAGTTCGGATGTTGCTTGCATTGCTGCAGAAAAATAGAGAGTGCAGCAGTATGGATATTCGCAAGGCATTGGGGTTGAAAGACCGGTCACATCTACACAAAAGCTACCTGCAGCCAGCCTTGTTAGCAGGTTATATCGAAATGACCCTCTCTGAAAAACCAAACAGCCGGTTACAGAAATATCGTCTCACTGAAAAAGGAGGCAACGTCTTGCATGCACTGGAGCAGGAATAAAGGATACACTTGATAACGTATTGATAAATAAATCGTTGGAGGAACTGGCCGAGGCATTATCCATACAGGTCGCGCAAAGCATATATTTAGCCGTTTATAACATTCGGCTGGATTGAGCGTACCATTCCGGATAAACCAACAAGCAGCCTGCAAAAGTACAGAATGACTGACAAAGGTCGGCTCTGGCTTACAGAAAGAGGCCCCAAAATATTCGCCCCTGCAATATCTGTATCCTTTCTGTATCTTGTGAGCCCTTGGCATAGACGGAGAATTGAAGCTTTCCGGACGTCGGGTTTGCTGAGGTGTTTGAGAAGTTTATGTTTTGTTTTGATGATTTCCAGTATTCCTTATTCGGTATAAGGTTATATAAAATATAGTTATAACTGTTATTGTATGGCACAGAAAACGGTGAAGGTGATGTTTATCGGCGATGTTGTCGGGACTCCCGGATTGAAGATGGTTGATTTATGGCTGAAGAGTTTCATCAAGAAGCATGATGTGGATTTTGTTGTCTGCAACGGAGAGAA
>JAAXXL010000107.1 GCA_013334485.1 Chlorobiaceae bacterium
GAGTGCTTATGAGTTGGGGAGTTGAAAACGAACAGAAGCGCAAGGATATCAAGGAGCTCCTGGATGTTTCGGAGAGGATAATGCGGGCCAATCCGAACCATGTCAATGAGGTCGCCAAAAGTGACAGCGGTTGCTGGATGGAGCAGATCTACGGCATGCAGCGTCATGATTTCTGTGACCTTGCACCCGATTGCCCTATCCGCCAGGAGCAGGAGTGGCAAACCTATCTGAAACAGAATAACATTGTGATAGAAAAAAATTCTTGAGTTAAAACGCTAAAACTCTTGTTTTAACCCGACCTATCATGTATATTTTTTCTTGCAGAAGACTGTAGTGGGGATTTTTTTGTCTTCTCTTTACCCTCCGGGATACATTTCACCAAAGATAACAACTCAATGAGCTCCCTTTAGCGATGTTCATTGGTGCGGGTTTTTTTGCTATTTACCAACTCCGAAAAGTAATTAACAGGGCCCATGACTGATTCAAAAACAACAACAAAAGCGGTCAATGTGACCTCAAAAGCAAGCGTTTCCGTGCTTTTTGCCGGCGACTCCGGTGACGGAATGCAGTTGACCGGTACCCAGTTTGCCAATACCGTTGCAGTTCGCGGTTCGGAACTGAACACCTTTCCGAACTTCCCCTCTGAGATCAGGGCCCCTGCCGGCACCATCTCCGGTGTATCCGGCTTCCAGCTCCAGTTCGGCAGCAAACCGGTCTATACCCCCGGTGCGCTTTTTGATGTTATGATAGCCATGAACTCGGCTGCTCTTAAAGCAAATTTGAACAATCTGCACCGTGGAGGCATTATCATTGCCAGCACTGACGGTTTTGATGCAAAAAATCTGAAGCTTGCAGGCTATCCCGAAGGAGTAAATCCTCTTGAAGATGGATCCCTCGCCAACTATACCGTCTTTCCTGTTCCTGTTCAGCAGCTTACCCGCGAAGCACTGAAAGATAGCGGCCTCTCAAGCAGGGATGTTGACCGCTGTAAAAACATGTTTATTCTCGGTCTGCTCTACTGGCTCTATAACCTCCCGGTCGAAAGCACTGTTGAGATGCTCCAGAGCAAGTTCAGCAAAAAACCGCTGCTTGCCGAAGCCAACATCAAGGCAGTGAATGCAGGCTACTACTTTGGCGACGAGACTGAAATTTTCGCAAACATCGGCCGCTTCGATATTCCTCCACAAAAACAGCATGGCACCTACCGCCGTGTAACCGGCAACGAAGCCGCAGCAATTGCCCTTGCCGCTGCCGCCAAAAAATCCGGTCTTGAACTCTTCCTCGGCTCATACCCTATCACTCCGGCAACAGAGATTCTCCAGAATCTTGCCAAAATGAAAAAATGGGGAGCCAAAACCTTTCAGGCAGAGGATGAAATTGCCGGTATCTGCAGCAGCATCGGTGCCGCATTCGGTGGTGCTCTTGCCGCAACCAACACCTCCGGCCCCGGTCTTGCCCTGAAAACCGAAGCACTTGGACTTGCCGTTATCATGGAGATCCCGCTTGTTGTCATCAATGTTCAGCGCGGCGGCCCCTCAACCGGTCTTCCAACCAAGCCGGAACAGTCCGATCTCTTTATGGCGATGTACGGCCGTCACGGAGAGGCTCCGCTGCCGGTTGTTGCAGCCTCTTCACCGGTTGACTGCTTCTATACCACCTATGAAGCCGCAAGACTTGCCGTTGAACATATGACCCCGGTTATCTGTCTGACAGACGGTTATCTTGCCCTCAGCTCCGAGCCATGGGAGGTTGAGTCACCCGACAATCTTGCAGAGATCAAACCACGCATTCACGCCCCAAGAAAACCTGAAGATCCTCCCTATCTGCCCTACAAGCGCGATGAGAACCTTGTTCGCTCATGGGCAATCCCCGGAACAAAGGGTCTTGAGCACCGCATCGGCGGTCTGGAAAAACAGAATGAGACCGGCAACGTTTCGCACGATCCGGACAATCATGAGCTGATGACCAAACTTCGTGCCGAGAAGATCGCCCGTATTGCCGACACCATCCCGCTTCAGGGTCTTGACAATGGTGCGGAAAAAGGCGACCTGCTTGTGCTTGGATGGGGTTCATCGTACGGTGCCATCAAAACTGCGGTTGATCAGGCAATTGAGAAGGGGTACAGCGTTGCACATGCTCACCTTCGCTATATCAATCCTTTCCCGAAAAACCTCGGAGAGATCCTTGGTAACTATAAACAGGTGCTGATACCAGAAAACAACAACGGACAGCTTGTCCATATTATCCGTGACACCTTCCTGATTGAACCTGTCGGGTTCAGCAAAGTGAAGGGTCTGCCGTTCAATGAGATGGAAATTCTGGCTAAAATCACCGATCTTATAAAGGAGCTTTAATAATGACCGATATCAATACAACAACAGCACCTGCACTTGTTGCAAAAGATTTTGCATCGAACCAGGAACCGAAGTGGTGTCCCGGCTGCGGTGATCATGCTGTGCTGCAGCAGATCAAGAGTGTACTGCCTGAACTGGGCGTAGCACCTGAAAACATCGCCTTTGTTTCCGGTATCGGCTGCTCTTCCCGCCTTCCCTATTACATGGCAACATACGGTATCCATGGTATTCACGGCAGGGCGCTCCCGATGGCAACCGGCCTGAAGGCTGCCCGTCCAGACCTGAGTGTCTGGGTGGCAACCGGTGACGGTGATGCTCTCTCTATCGGAGGCAACCACTTCATTCACACGCTCAGAAGAAATCCCGACCTGAACGTCGTCCTCTTCAATAACGAGATCTACGGCCTTACCAAAGGTCAGTACTCTCCGACCTCCAAGCTCGGTCTGAGAACCGTCACCTCGCCGGCAGGTGTGATTGATCACCCCTTTAACCCGGCATCTCTCGTTATCGGTGCTGGCGGAACCTTCTTTGCAAGAGCCTTTGACAAAGACGGAAAATTCCTCCGCTCGATCCTGTTGCGCGCTGCGCAGCACAGGGGAACCTCCTTGGTGGAGATCTACCAGAACTGCCCTATTTTCAACAATGCCGCATGGGATGCCTTTGCCAACGCCGACATCAAGGCCGAGAACACCATCTACCTTGAACAGGATAAACCGCTTCTTTTCGGAAAAGATCTGAAAAAGGGTATCCGTCTTGATGGATTCAAGCCTGTGGTTGTTGATCTTGAGAAAGATGGCGTTTCAGCCGCTGACCTCTGGATTCATGACGAAACGGATATCAACAAAGCATCCATTCTTGCCCGCTTTGCCGATACCGACCCTGATTCGGAAGGTGCGCTTCCACGACCAATCGGTGTACTCTATGCCGAGGATCGTGTTACCTACGAAGATGCCCTCACCGAGCAGGTGCGTGATGCCCAGAAAAATGGAGCAGGTACACTCGCCGAACTCCTCAAGGGTGATAACTCCTACGTGATCAAGTAAACCCTTTTAGTCTTCATGACAACAGAAAAGCCGGCAGCAGCCGGCTTTTCTCATTTCTTTTAAAAAGAAATTAAAAGGACATCAGGGACTACAGGGACGAAGAA
>JAAXXL010000066.1 GCA_013334485.1 Chlorobiaceae bacterium
TCTTTACCGATGGATGGTATTCCTTATAGCGATTATCTCATTTTTGTCGATGAAAGTGGCGACCATGGCCTTGTCACGCTGGATAAGGAGTTTCCCGTGTTTGCACTGGTGTTTTGCATCATCAGCAAGCACGATTATTTAAACTTTCTTGTGCCGACTGTTCAAAAGTTGAAACTTGATATATGGGGTCACGACCAGGTTATACTGCATGAACGTGATATCCGAAAAGAGAGTGGCATATTCGCAACGTTGAGAACGAACAGAGCCTTGCGAGAAGAGTTTTTGGAAAGGCTTACTCAAATCATTGCCGATGCACCCATACAGCTTATCACATCAATCATTGACAAACCGAAACTGCTGAGCAAGTATGCCACTCCTTTCAACCCCTATGAGTTGGCATTACGTTTCTGTATGGAGATGATTTTGACCTACTTGAGCAGTCAGGGAGAGATAGGGAAGCGATTACATGTGCTTCTCGAAGCACGGGGAAAAATTGAAGATGCCCAGTTTGAGCTCGAGTTCCGGCGTATTTGTGCCAATCAGTGCGACTGGTATTACAAATCGACGGATTTTCAGAAAATGAAGTTTGAGCCTGTTTTTGTACCGAAAGCAAGCAACTCAACCGGCCTGCAAATAGCTGACCTTGTTGCGCGGCCACTGGCACTTCAGTACTTGCGGCCCACTCAATCCAACAGAACCTACGAAATCTTGAAAAGCAAAGAGCTGAATAGAAAAGTTTTCCCATAAAAACAAAAAGGCCTCGGAAAAAGTCCAAAGCCTCATTGTCGACCGGGAAAAGCCCAATCCTTTGATTGAAACTTACCTTAAATTTATTTTTATCGCAATTATTTTTTTTATAGACCGGTCTGAAAGCATCATGTTTACGTCGTAGCACCCTGGTGGAACTGTCTTTTCGGGTGGTAGGTGGCTCAGACAGAGCTGAGTATGGTGACAATCGGTTAGAAAAAAATCGCGGCTCAGTTGAAAATCAAGGACTGTTCAGAACGAAGTCTTGCGCTCTGCTGTAAATTCTATCTCACCTATTCTGGAATTTTGCAGGCAGTGTCTGCAAAATCTGAAAGCAAGCAGAATGAGTTCCAAAAGATTGGTCAGACACTGCCTGACCAATCTTTCAGTGAGCAAAGTGGACTATAGGAGATTCAACAGGCACTGCCTGTTACATCTTTTGAGGCCACTCTCAATGCCCCAAAAATGCTTCAGGAACTCTCCGCAAAACTGGCGGGCAGCTTCTCTCTCGGATGGACACATTATGTTGCTTTGCTGACCATTTCGAATGCTGATGAGCGGTGCTTCTATGAAATTGAAGCCCGCGAAAACAGTTGGGGTGCCAGAGAGCTTGAGCGGCAGATATCGGCCTCACTGTATGAACGGCTTGCACTCAGTCGTGACAAAGAGGGCATCCGGCTGCTCTCAGAGAAGGGGCTGTTGATTGAAAAACCGGCGGATGTGATCAAGAATCCCCTGGTGCTTGAGTTTCTCGATCTGGAAGAGAAGAGCGCCTATTCAGAACATGCACTTGAAACGGCCATCATCGACCACCTCGAACACTTTTTGCTTGAACTCGGCAAAGGGTTTCTCTTTGAGGCTCGCCAGAAACGCTTCACCTTCGACAATGACCACTTCTATGTTGATCTGGTTTTCTACAATCGCCTGTTGCGCTGCTATGTGCTCATTGATCTGAAGCGCGACAAGCTCACCCATCAAGACCTTGGGCAGATGCAGATGTATGTGAACTACTTTGACCGCTATGTTAAAACAGAGGATGAATTGCCAACCATCGGCATTCTGTTGTGCCATCGCAAGCATGACGCACTGGTTGAGCTTACGCTCCCAAAGGATTCAAATATCTTTGCCTCGAAGTATCAGCTCTATCTTCCTTCAAAAGAGGAGCTGAAGAGGCAACTGGAAGAGGCTGCAGGCATTGAGCGTCAGGAAAATCCGGATCAGGAGGACACCGACGATGTTCTATAAATGGTTCAGTCAGGATGTCGGGAAAGTCCTTGACCAACGCCGTGAAATATTTGCCAATCATATTGAACCAACGCTCCAGCGAGAACGGGTTCCGGGATATTCTCGACTAACTCTACAAACTACTTTTACTCTGCCGTGCTGGAGCCTGGATCTCCCGGCTGCTACAAAGAACTTCTCTCCGGAACTGGAATATCCTGTTTGCACTCTCCGCTGTTTTGGCGACATTGTTGTTTGCTGTGGTTTTTTAGCGTCAGCCTGTGCTGGTGTAACAGATAATTGGGAATAGTGCAATGCAGCGGACGTTGGCTGACAGTGTTGTGGTGCTCGATTTCGAGACGACGGGCCTCTCACCGGAGTATGGTGACCGGGCAATCGAAATCGGTGCGGTGCTGCTTGAGCAGGGGGAGATTGTCGGGCGCTTTCAGAAGCTGATGAATCCCGGTTTCCGGGTCAGCCAGTTTATTGAAGGCTATACCGGTATCACCAATGAGATGCTCAAGGGCCAGCCCTGCTGTGAAGAGGTGATGGCCGAGTTTTCGGAGTTTATAGCAGGTCGGAATATTGTTGCGCACAATGCCTCATTTGACCGCCGGTTTCTGGATTTTGAGCTAAAACGGGCCAAACGGGCCTATGAAGGCTCCTGCTGCTGCTCTCTGCTGGTCTCACGAAGGATTTATCAGGACTCTCCGAACCACAAGCTTCAGACGCTGGTGTCACATGCGGGCATCAGGCAGACCGGAGTGTTTCACCGCGCGCTGGCCGATGCCGAGATGACCGCGCAGTTGTGGATCTCGATGATTGAGCGTATTCGACGGCAATACGGGATCGCTGTGATTTACTTTGACCAGTTGCGTGAACTCTCAAGCGTCGATAAACTCTATACGCACCGATACCTTACCGCTCTGGCAACAGCTTATGCAGCAGAGGAGGGAGGGGATGTTCGGTCCTGACTGGTTGCTCGATGCGACAATCACGGTGATAGAGCGTACACACCGGGTGGAAAATCTGGCGACTGACGAACTGGCTTCGAAGCTTGCCGGTGCCGAACCACTGTTGCTGTTTGATATACGAACCGCTGAAGAGTATGAAATGAGTCACATCGCGACCGCCTTTCGTCTTGATCAGGAGATCTCACCGGAAGAGTTTGTGGCTCGCTACGCCGCCCTTGCAGCGGGGCGTGACCTTATCTTTTACTGTTCGGTCGGCCAGCGCAGCTCGGAGCTCCTTGTGCGGATGGAGCACGCATTCGGGCATCTGAGGGCCAAAAGCTGGCGCAACCTCAGCGGAGGCATCTTCCGCTGGTATAACGAGGGGAGGCCGGTCGTCAATGCAAAAGGCGTCACCGACGATATTGATGGCTATGATCCGATCTGGAGCATCATGCTCGATCGACGCCGTTAGGTTTGCTGCGGGCGGAATGGCCTCCTGAGCAGGGCAAAGAGTTGCTGCCTGTTTTCATCGCTTTCACGGTCAAGTCCGGTACGGAGGTTGTCGAGATGCTCTCTCATGAGAAAGGTGCCGAAGAGTCGGTCCCAGAGGGAGAAAAGGCTGCCATAGTTGGTGTCGTGTTCACTTCTGAGCCGCGAGTGGTGCAGGCGGTGCATCATGGGGGAGGGGATGATGAGCCGCACCAGACGATCCAGTGCGGGAGGAATGGTGATGTTGCTGTGGTGGAATTCAATGACCGGTGTCATAAGGAGCGAGTAGAGCAGCAGATGTTCAATGCCTGCACCCATCAGCATGAAGAGGGGGAGGCGAAGCAGTTCCGAAATGAAGATCTCCATAGCGTGGAAGCGCCAACTGGAGGTGACGTCAATGGTTGGGTCGCTGTGATGAACCGAGTGGAAGCGCCAGAGCAGA
Organism: Chlorobiaceae bacterium; assembly: GCA_013334485.1. GTDB lineage: Bacteria > Bacteroidota > Chlorobiia > Chlorobiales > Chlorobiaceae > Chlorobium. The sequence goes on from JAAXXL010000066.1 coordinate 3,853, forward strand.
GCTGTTTCATGGTTGAGCCGATGCCAGAGATACATCCAGAGGTCAATAAGCAGAATGATGACGACGGCTTCGAAAGCAGGAGGAAGATTCAGCATCCCGATTCCCGGCCAGCTCTGTTTGGACCACTCCAGCATATATGCCATAAGTATGCCCGAAGGGAAGAGGATCAAAAGGTTGAGCCCGGCCAGAGAAAGATTGATCTTTGCATGAAGGGTGCGCTTCTCTCGGTAGACAGAGGGCTTGATCCCTTCGAGCATCCAGAGCAGCAGGCCACCCGAAATGGCGGTGCCGTAAGAGAGTATGCGGAGGTCGGGTATGGAAAAGAGTTCTTTCATGCTGTTCATGGTTGAAATAAGGGCAGCTCAATAAATCTGTTACGCAATCTGATTGCTTCGTTGAGCGGTGCTCGAAATCCTCAAGTACTCCTCATTCAGCCCGCTTCGGTACTCATTTTGGCCGGACGTTCGTACTTGAAGATGCAGACCGGGCTGCCGAGAGCCTGACGGCTGAGGATTTCGCCTTTCATCTCCGGAAAGGCCCTGCTGCTCGCCTCCATATCAAGCTCGCAGATCACATGGCAGGGTATATCGAACCCGAACTCTTTGCAAACCTCAAGGTAGGGGCAGACCTTCTGTATTTCCAGTGCGGCATCAATACCCCGGTTTGATATGTCCATGGCCTCCATCTCCATGCCGCTCGCGTTGAAGATTGGAATGGCTTTGTTGAACCCTTCGATAAGGGTTGAGAGTGCAAGCAGCGGGCCCATGCGCTTTTTTTGCAGCTCCGGGAATCCTGTGAGCATCGTCTCCCAGGCCTTCTCTTCTCCAACCTCTCTGCTGAGCTCTCTGAACGTTGCAAACTTCTTTCTGGCAGATTGGAGCAACTCCGTGTTGTTAGCGTTTTGCATGGATCTTCTCCTTTGATTAATGGTAAAGGCGTGCACTTTTGCAAAGAGCCCTATAGATCAATGTACAGGGTGCAGGAGCAAAGCAGATGAAAAACTGGCTGTTCGCCGCTGTTGGGGTCGGAGGCGCGCGCCATGGAGACAGTGCCGCGCAGATGCTGCTCGCGGGAAAATTCCGCTGGGTGGCAAGAAGCCCGAAAATGAGGCCAGCGTTCGTAATGGTTTGTTCATTATGGGTTGTGGTCAGGTTTGGTGAAGACCCTGTTGAATTATAGCATGAATGCAGTGAGAAGCAAAGTAAAATTGCGCGAGAACGTTTGATTTCATGTAACGCGAGTAGTACAGGGAGCTCTATATTGAGGCGAGCGCTTCATGACATTCTCCGTTCTCATTTTTGTAACTTGAAGGCAGAGAGGCGTTCCGGGCTGAACAGCTAAACAGGGAGGAGATGATCGCTATGCACAATTTCCGCACGTTCAGGAAGTTCATTCTTCCTGCTGCTGCAGCAGGCCTGCTGTTCTATGGTAGGCTCACGGCCGGAATACCCGGCACGTCCCCCACTGGCGGAAAACTGCTTGAGATGACCTATCCTTTTGATGCCCGCACGATCTACTGGCCGACCGCCAAACCCTTCACGGTAACCAAACTGGAGTGGAGGGTAAATCAGGGGGGCTGGTGGTATGCGTCCAATAATTATGGTGCATCTGAACATGGTGGAACCCATGTTGATGCTCCGATACATTTTTTTGAGAAGGGGCGAACAATCGATCAGATTCCTCTTGGTGAGTGGATCGGACCGGCGATTAAAATTGATGTTGTGGCTGAGTGTGTCAACAACAGGGAGTACCAGTTAACGGTAAAGGATGTCAAAAGATGGGAGGCAAAGCATGGCAGAGTGCCTGTCAATTCGTGGGTGTTGATGTACACCGGTATTGATACCAAATATTACCCTGACCCTCAAAAGGTGCTTGGGACTCTCAAAAAGGGTGATGCGGCGCTTGCTGAACTGAGCTTTCCCGGATTTTCAGCAGAGGTGGCAACCTTTCTCGTCAAGGAGAGAAATATCAAAGGGATAGGGTTGGATACACCGAGTATTGATCATGGACAATCAAAAGATTTTCAGGTACACCGTATCTGTTTTGCCGCCGATAAACTGGCGATTGAAAATATTGCCAGCCTGGATAAATTGCCTGAAAAGGGTGCCATGCTTTATGTTATCCCCATGCTGATCAAGGATGGTACCGGTTCACCGGCCCGTATTTTTGCGCTGCTGCCATGAATGGAATAAACGTCACTGCGGTCCTTTCCGGCACCGGGTGGCACAAATGGAGAGTTGACGATGTCATTTATTCATAGAGAGTTACACCGTTCGGATCGTATCGGCTGGCTTCGTGCTGCCGTACTTGGTGCCAATGATGGCACCATTTCGACAGCAAGTCTTCTCATCGGTGTTGCCGCTGCGGGCTCTTCCGAGGGCAGTGTTCTCCTGACCGGTGTGGCAGGTCTGGTAGCCGGAGCCATGTCGATGGCGGCAGGGGAGTATGTATCGGTGAAGTCGCAAGCTGATACTGAAAACGCCGATCTTGCCCGCGAAAAACGTGAACTGGAAGAGGATCCGGAGCATGAGCTTGATGAGCTGACCGCTATTTATGTTGGTCGGGGGCTTGAAGAACCGCTGGCACGGAGTGTTGCGATAAGCCTCACGCAAAAGGATGCGCTTGGAACGCATGCTCGTGATGAACTTGGTATAACCGAGACTTTGCGTGCCCGGCCGATCCAGGCGGCATTTTCCTCTGCGCTATCCTTTATTGCCGGTGCGGTTATCCCGATCGGAGCGGCGGTGCTTGCCCCTTCAGCCTACATTGCCGAAGTCACTTCTGCAACGGCACTTGTAGCTCTGGTTTTTCTTGGCGGATTGGCGGCCTATGCCGGTGGAGCCTCACTTGTCAAAGGCGCACTTCGTGTTGCCTTCTGGGGAGCACTCGCCATGGGGTTGACTGCGGGGGTAGGCAGGCTGTTTGGAGCCAATTTATAGCAAGCCTGAAATGTTTTTGCTCTGACCCGTCGGGCCTCCTTTTTTTTTGCTGATTTTACCGAGAGGTAAATTTTTCAGCGCTCTTCACTGTTTATAGTGCTGTGTGCATAGCTTTTCAGCAACCCATACTGTTACACTGCCATGGCTCGATCAAAAGAGGAGTGGATTGAACTGTTGGAAAACCGGCTGCCGCCGGAAGTTAAGATAGCGGATCGAAACAGAGCCATCACCGCTCAGTATGCCCGATGGTATTTAGAGAAACCGGAACTCTTCAAGTGGAGCGGTATGGCTGCTTTTGCTTCGCGCCAGGTTGGTGTGGCACTCGGGGTTTGCGAAATGCTCCATGCTCCGGAGCATATGCAGAACGAGGAGGAAGCAACGGGAGGTCTCTCCTCATTTGATGCTGGCAAAATGTTGCAGAACACCTTCAATAACCTGCTCTTCATTCCATCCTTCATGCATTCGGTTGCTGCCCAGCAGTTTTTTCTTGCCGACCTTGATCAGCTCCGGCTCGGCAACAATAATATTTTTGCCGATATCGGATGGGCCCATGCGCTTTATTTTGAAGGCGGGTTTGGCGCACTTGAAAAAAGCTGCGGTGAGAAGGAGCAGGAGTATCTCTTCAGGGGTTTCAGGCTGATTGATGAGGGAGAGCGGTTGCTCAGTAGTGGCGTTGAAGAGGAGCGGGCACGCGCACTCATTTGGGAGGGCAATGTGCTTCTCTTGCGCCATGAACAGATCACGACGTTGCAACCGATTTTTGATGCGATCAGCCAACAGGGGAGAATTTTGATCTCCTTTGGCAGCGAGCTTGATTTTTCCGGTGGTGTCAGGGCTTCATTTTCAACATATACCGGTTATTTCGAAACCCTGACAGGCGTCAAGAGTGTTACGGATTCCCGTCACCGCTGGCAGTGGATCGAGCATGATGTGCTGCCGGCATGGAGGCGGATGGAGTGCACCTTTTGCGAAGGTTCCTCATTGCAGAAACAGCTTCAAGTGCTTGCAGCAGATTCGAGTCATAGGTGAAATGACTTTAGGTGCCCTTTAATCGATCAATGTTTTTTTCCTACAGGTGCGAGGTAGATGGTGAACTCCTCAACGCCATCCACTTTCAGCAGTTTGTCCATTTCCTCCTGGTTGTATGCTGCTATGGCGCAGGTTCCAGAGTCGATGGCTTCAACGGCGAGGTAGAGGTTTTGACAGAGGTGACCGGCATCAAGGGCGATCACCTTGTAGGAGGCGAGGCCGTAACGCCACTCCATGCGGGATGGGATTACCGTCCAGATAAAGGTTACGGCTGCATCCGCAGGGTATGGCTGGCCGAGGGCTGCACCCGTAAGCTTCTGTTCCAGATTTTCGACATCCTGCTCCACAATGAGCTGGTGCTCAAGGGGGAGGTAACGGTAGATCCCTTTTTCCAGACCTGTGACGTTGAGTACTGCGAGCCGGGTTTCAAAGGGGTGGCGGCATCCGGCGGAGGGCACTGTTCTCAGAGCGTGGCCTGCATCAAGTTTGACTTTTATTCCCTGGGTAGCCCAGAGAAGCAGAGAGAGTTCCTCAAGTGAGAGGGGGGTGTCGCTATAGGTTCGGCAGCTTTCGCGTCTGGCTATGGCTGTCATGAGGTCGATATGACCGATATCCTTCAGTGTTTCAATTTTTGGTAAAGCTATGCGTCTCATTGCCGGATCGAAAGGTATTTCAATGGGCGGCGGGGGAACTCTGCGGTTTTGATCGGTTTGGGAGAAGTCGACTTGCTGGCGGATTGTGTCTTTGAGGAAGTCGCGGTAAGTATTAATGCTATCTCTGTTCATAGTACGGATAGAGTGATTTTTTTATTTGCTTCTCAACTACACTCCCTTCTGCGCTTACAGCTTCACGGAGCTGTTATGAGCCACAGCGCATTCAGAAGTGTTTACTGGATTCAACAGCGCATATATTTTATTTGTTCACTACTGCCATTATCTCTATACCTTACAATAACTGACAGATAGAAATTCTGAATCAACACAATGCAACAGGGAGAGCTTATATGCTGAATAAAGTATTGTTTCCCGGAAAGTATATTCAGGGTGCCGGTGCCCTCAACGAATTGCCTTCACTCATCAGGATATTTGGCCATAAAGGTTTGATTCTCGCTTCACCGACTTCACACAAGAGCGCTCTTTCGGGTTTCAGCTTCGATTCAGAAGCGATCGATCTCAGTGTTGAACGGTTCGGAGGAGAGTGCTCTGAAAAGGAGCTTGCCCGACTTTCACGAGTCATTCTTGAGAAACAGGTGGATGTGCTTGTCGGCATGGGCGGAGGAAAAGCAATTGACACCGCGAAAATCGCTGCAGACAGGGCGGGTATTCCGGTCATTATTATTCCCACCATTGCATCAACTGATGCGCCTTGCAGCGGATGCGGAGTACTCTATTCCGAAGAGGGCGTTTATGAATCGGTATGCTATCAAAAATCCAATCCGGCTGCCGTTCTTGTGGATACGGATATTATAGCAAAAGCACCCGTTCGTTTTCTTGTAGCAGGTATGGGTGATGCGCTGGCGACATGGTTTGAGGCAAACTCCTGTAACAGAACTCAATCTCAAAACGAATGCGGCGGCCTCAGTACACTGACCGGCCTTACTCTGGCAAGGCTCTGCTATGAAACCCTCTTGAAGTATGGTGCTGCTGCAAAAATAGCTGCTGAACGCCACATCATCACACCGGCATTGGAGCATATCGTCGAAGCGAACATTCTGTTGAGCGGCATCGGATTTGAAAGCGGTGGTCTTGCAAGCGCCCACTCCATTCACAACGGACTCACTGCGTTGAAGGAGACTCATCCCTTTTACCATGGAGAAAAGGTGGCTTTTGGTGTTCTCTGCGGCCTTCAGCTCACTGACGCTTTGCCGGAAGAGGCAGACGCAGTCTACTCCTTTTGCGAAGCGGTTGGCCTTCCCGATATAGGGCTCAGGAATTTCGAGCGAAGGAGATTGATGCCTGCTGCGGAAAAAGCCTGTGCGCCGAATGAGTTCATTCACCACGAAGCCGGCATTATCACTCCGGACAAAGTTGTTGAAGCCATGCTTGCGGCTGACGCCATCGGAGAGGAGAGAAAAAAGAGGATTAACTGATATAATTCACCTCTTTTCAGTAAGATCAAACCACCCTCTCCCTATTGATGCAGGGTGGTTTATCAGTAAAGAGCGGATGCTTACTTTTTAGGGGTGATGGCTGATGAGATGCCATTGGTAATATTCTGGATAAGCTCCAGGGCTGTGTTGGCCGTGTTCGTAACGATGGTGATACAAAGTTCAGAGCAAGACTGGACTACCGAAGAAGCTGAAGATACACCGTTCACGAGGGTGTCGGCAAGACTCTGTGCAAGAGCGCCGAAGGCATTGAAGAGGTCTGAAAAGACGCCGCCGTTTTCGTTTGCCATAGTTGATTGTCTGTTTATGTGATAGGGGAGTAGTGCATGAGAAATTTTAATACTGTAAGGATTATTGCTTTGTTCTCTGCCTTGCAGTTATTAGCATAAATATAATATAATTACAGCATCAGCCCGCAAGGGTTGCTCTTTTTCGGCTAAGGAAAGCATATTTTTTCCCCGAAAGAGTAGCTCTTTTGTTTCTCCTCCGGATTTCAATGAATTTGATGCAAGCCGCTCGTACTGAGCGAAATAACGGGTATTCAGGTTTTCAACATGAACAACTGATTATGAGATATGCTGAATTTTGACGTTACACGAGAGAGTTGCACAAAATGCGGCATGTGCGTAGCGGATTGTCCGGCACGGATAATTGAAATGGCAGTGGATGGATATCCGGCCATTATTCCCCAAAAGGAGTCAATTTGTTACCGTTGCGAGCACTGCCTTGCGATTTGCCCAACGGGATCGATTAGCATACTTGGTTTTAAGGCGAGCGGCAGCACGATACTTAATGGCGGGTATCCCGATCCGGATGAGCTTGAAACCCTCATCAAGGGGCGTCGTTCGGTTCGTCGCTACAAGAGTGAAAACCTTGATCCGGTGCTTTTTCAGCGTCTACTTGATGTCGCATGGCATGCACCGACAGGCGTTAACTCCCGTCAGGTAAGATTTACGGTGCTTGATGACAAAGAGAAGGTTGACAAACTTCGTGATGAGGTGATGGCCGCTCTGGTGCGACTGGCCGACGAGGGAGCCCTTCCAAAAGGGAGTGATTACTACGTCAGAATCATTGAACTCTGGCAGAAGCACAGGGTCGATATTCTCTTTCGTAATGCGCCCCACCTGCTTATTGCCACCGCACCGAAAGATGTAGCCTGTCCGAAGGAGGACTGCATGATCGCGCTCTCATATTTCGAACTTTTTGCGCAGTCGAACGGAGTTGGTACGTTATGGAACGGTCTCGTCAAAGGGGCTCTCAATGACCTTCTTCCTGAGTTCCGGGTTCGTCTCGGCATTCCGGATGACCATCTTTTCGGTTATGCAATCTCCTTCGGTATCCCTTCAGTTCATTATGCACGAACGGTTCAGCATTGCCCTGCCATCATACACCGGGTATCATAAGAAGAAGGGCGCCGGTTGATAATATGGGGCATAAATCCATTCGCCAAACAAAATACAGTATGATCACTATTCTTACTCGGGTTGACCTCCTCTTTGACTCTCTGGAGCGTTTTTGGGAGCATAAGCGCACAGAACGGGTTGCCGCCAATGTTCTGATCATTACTTTTCTCGGGATGCTTGCCCTGATAGAACTGCGCCGTCAGGGCTGGCTTCCGGAAGCTTTTGTTGCCCTTGTTCCATCCAATCACTACTATGCTATCAATGTTGCCTTTTCAATGCTTTTGGCCCTTGAAGTGCTTGCCTTGGTCTTCAGCCTTGCAAATTCGGTTTCAGATTCAGTCGGCAAGCAGTTCGAAATTCTCTCCCTCATTCTCTTGCGGCACTCTTTCAAGGAGTTTATCTACTTTAAAGAGCCGCTTGTCTGGGAAGTGGAATCAGAGCCGGTATTGCATATTCTTTCCTATGCCGGTGGTGCTCTTCTGATATTCCTTCTGCTCGGAGTCTATTATAAACTTCAGAAACATCGTGTTTTTCCTAAAAGCATTGTGACGACAACAGAGTATATCTCCTCCAAAAAGCTTGTCTCTCTTCTGCTTCTCGCAATTTTCAGCGCTATGGGTATTACCGATGCATATTTATTTCTGACCGGAGAGCAGGTATTCGATTTCTTTGCACTATTCTACACGATTCTTGTCTTCAGTGATGTGCTACTGGTACTGGTCTCTCTGCGCTACAGCTCCAGCTATCAGGTCGTTTTTCGTAACTCGGGATTTGCCGTAGCAACAGTAGTTGTCAGGCTTGCTCTTACCGCTCCGCCCTATATTGATGTTCTTCTCGGAATCGGAGCAATGGTATTCGGGATCGGTATCACCTTCGCATATAACAGGTTTGAACACACAGAGGTTCATACAGAGTTGTCGTAAGGGTGGTGTTAAGGTGTGTTTTTCGGTGGGGTAGGGAAGAGATCAAGCCGCCCCGTCAGTTCTGGCAACACCAGAACTGACGGACAGCTCACCGGTTAAGGAATTGGTTCAGTCAACACTCTGTCGGTTTATTTGATATCGAGGTAAAAACCGATCAGCTTCCATGCAATGCCCTCATAGATATACTTGCATTCGAATGAGACTACGCTGGGTGTTGTCGGATAGTGCCCTTTGATGACCAGAACTCCATCTTCGTTGATTGTTGCATCTCCATCAAGAACAGGCTGAAGGGAATCAAGGACGGTAAGGTCCAAATCAGCCTTGATCACTGACGCATAGCCGTCGTTCAATTTTTCCGTCGTAAACTGCGATTGCCACATTTTTGATACAGTGCTTCTGAAATGCTCCATGTTTTTGTTTTTCAACGAGAGAGCGAAGTCATGCATAGACTGTTTTGAGAGGGCAATCTGCTCGGCTTTTCCGGGAATGGCCGTTGGTGAAGCAGCAGAGGTTGCTGACGCTGAAGGTTCGGTGGATTCAGATGGCTGAAGACCTGCTGTTGGTTTTTGCAGTCCATAAATTTTCCACTCCTCATTTTCCTTTATGAACATCAGTTTGATGGGTATCTTGCCGCCTGTTTCGGTGGTAATGGTGCCGTTAAGTTCACCACGTCCGCCGTTAATGCTGCTCTCAGCCCAGTTTGCTTCTTTAAAGTTCAAAAGGGCGCTTCTTGAGAGAAACTCTTTCAGGGACGCTTCATCTGTGCTGGCTTTGAACTCCTCCGACAGATAGGTACGGGCTTTGGTCATATCCTGCTGTTTGACAGCCCCGAAAAACTCATTCGCAGTAGTTCTCATTCCTGATGTTGCAAACAGCACGACGGCGAGGATTACAACAATCACGGCTGACAGGCCGATAACTATTTTCCATCCTTTTTTCATAATACCTCCATGAATGGTTGTTATAACCGGAGAGAAGATGCTATGTATATATCTGCTATATGTTAAAGTTACGATATATATATTTATCGACAAAGATGGTGCCGTGTCAAAGCGATGATGCAGGTTTTCCTGGTTTCGCGGGAAGGATTTTTATGTAAAGCCTCTTTTCAGACCCTTATTGATCCAATATCCTTGAAACAATAGATTTTAGGTGGTAAATGATTATTTTGCCGAATATTGATGATTGTCTTGAAATTAGAGCCATAAAAAATGAGTGATACCATAAACGTTTATGAAGATGCCAGATTCGCTCCTGTTCTGGCGGATCTGGAACGCATCAGCCGTGATATTGTTGAGAAAGGGAAGCTGTTTGATCTGACTGGAGCAAAAGAGAGTGCAATTGTTATTGCATTTGAAACCTGGGGGGAGGGAGAAAATGCAGAACCGGGCATTCTGCTCAAGGTCACTTCACCAAGAGATTTTGATGGTTCGGAGTCGCTTCTTGATGATTTTGAGGACTTTGTGATCGGCGAGCTTGAAGTTGCATCCCGTGAATGGTCACTGGAGGTGACTGAGCTTCTGGGTGATGAGCGCCCGATAATTCTGCTTATTAACGGCGAAGAGGTATAGGATCACCGCTAAGGCTTTCATGACCGAGTTTATTGATCTAATTGTACCCGTTGCCATTA
>JAAXXL010000006.1 GCA_013334485.1 Chlorobiaceae bacterium
ATTTATTCCGAAACCCGATTACTGCGTTGGGTGGTGCTCGAAATCCTCATGTACTACGTGTACACTCCGGTTTCTGTGCTCCATCCGCCTTGTCCTCGGGCTTCTCACGACAATAAATAGAGGTGCCGTAGTGGAGAAGCGGTTTTATTCGCCCTCAAAATCGGTAAGCGAGTAGACGCTGTATCCCTTTTCAAGAATTTTGCGCTCTCCGCCGATATCTGGCAGATTGACAATAAAAGCCATTTCCGCAATAACACCACCGACCTTTTCAACAAGAGCCGCAGCAGCGAGTGCAGTGCCGCCGGTAGCAAGCAGATCATCGACAAGCAAAACCTTCTGACCGGGCTTGAGAGCATCTACATGAATTTCGATCTTGTCGGTTCCATACTCAAGTTCATACTCCTGGGAGACAACATCTGCTGGAAGTTTTCCGGGCTTTCTGACAGGAACAAATCCCTTGCCGAGCGTGTAGGAGAGTGCGCCGCCGATAATAAAGCCTCGAGCCTCAATGCCTACAATCACATCAAAATCAACACCATTTTGAAGATAGTGCTGTGTAAGATTATCGATAACCAGCCTGAAACCTACCGGATCCTTGATAAGGGTGGTAATATCACGAAAGAGAATCCCTTTTTTCGGATAATCGGGAATCGAACGAATACGGGATTTAATGGGCATGGATAGCAAGGTTTAGTTGTTGAGGAAATCGTGTTGAAATCAGATGGTTCCGCCCGAGTAAAAGAAAATAAAAAATCAAGATAACAGTCTCCCATGCAAATTCAAATCATCATCCAGCCCTTCAATGTGTACGGGCAACTCTCTTCCTGCCAGAGAGTGCTCCTCACCACTTCCGGCCCGGTCGACCATCACTCGCAGATAGTTACGGGTGTAACCGCAGGATTGCGGAATTCCATTGCGCTCGTGCCGGCACTGTTCAAAGAGAACCATCATATGCCTGCCAATATAACGCGACTTGAAAGCCGACTCCTTGCGACGTCCAAGTTCGTTCAGCACCCTGCTTCGTCTGGCAATTTCAACCGGTGAAACAGCAGTAAGCTCCCTGTTTGCTGTTTTTCTGGCAAGAGTGGTACCGGGGCGGATGGAACAACTGAAAACGTGGAGATAGGCAAGAGGAAGCTCTTCAATAAAGCTGCAGATCTGCAAAAAATCCTCTTCACTTTCACCGGGAAAGCCGACCATCACATCGGCTCCGATAGAACAATCAGTAATACCCGCAGCAACCGCATTCACCCTTGAACGGTAAAGCGCCGTATCATAACGACGATGCATAGCTTCAAGAATACGATCCGAACCGCTCTGAAGAGGGATATGGAGATGCGGGACGATGTTTTTGGACCGGGCAACCAGTGCTATAAACTCACTGTCAACAACGTCCGGCTCAATAGAACTGATACGAATACGGTTGACAGGAACCTCTTCAAGACGGCGTAACAACTCCGGCAGCAGTGTACCGTTCTCGCGATAATCACCGATATTTACACCGGTCAGTACAATTTCCGGGTATCCTGACGCCGCAAGTATCCTGGCTCGCGCAACAATCTCTTCAGATGGAAGTGATCTTGACCGGCCCCTGATCAGAGGAATGGTACAGTAGGAACAGCCATAATCACACCCATCCTGTATTTTCAGAAATGCCCTGGTTCTGTCATGCCCCTTTACAGAGGTTGAAGAGTAACCGGGATAGACCGGATCACGAACCCCGTGATGCGACACCTTTACCAACGGAAGGGAAGCTGAAGGATCCATAATTTCATCATACCATTCAACCTCAAACTTCTCTTTGCTTCCAAGAATTGCATCGACTCCATTAATAGCAGAGAGCGCTTGCGGATTCAACTGACAATAACATCCAATGACAGCTATCCTGCTACCGGGATTATGCTTTATAATCCCTCTTATTTTCTGACGGCATTTTTTCTCAGCCTGCTTTGTTACTGCACAGGTATGAATAATAACAAGTTCAGCGCCCTCTTCGAATGATGATTCACTCCACCCTTTGCTGCATAATTTTTCAAGTATATATGACGTTTCAGAATAGTTCAACTTACATCCAAGAGTAACAGCGGCTACACGTTTTTTTATATAATCACTCATATATATTATTGATCAGCTTCAGTCAAAAAGCAAAAAATTATCTCATATAATGGAAAGGAGCATAGAGTATCACAGCTCCCATCTTGCAGAGCAAAATATATTGTTCTATATTTTATTAAATAAACACAACTGCTCCACAACACTACGTTACTCTTTTAAACATAAATATAGCTCACAATGAGTACGCAAAAAACAGAGTCAGGGACACCTGATAAATATGATATATTTGTTCAGAAAATAGACTTCTTTCAATCACTTGTTGAAGAAAAAAAGAGCCTTCAGACTAAAATTGCCTCTATTCAAAAGGAGTGTCAGGAGAAAATAAGGCCGCTGGAAGAGGAACTCTCGGGAATCATCAAAAAACTTGAGGCTAACCTCTCAAAACTTGAGGGGGGAGCGCCGCCGGAGGCTGGAACAGCAAAATTCAGCAGGGGGCAGTTAGGCAGTTCAATCAAGGATCTGCTCCGCTCAAATCCGTTAAAAACCTTCAAACCGCGTGAAATAGCCGAAGCACTCAACACAAAAGGGACTACCGTCAGCCTCTGGTTCAATAAATACGGAGTGAACGATGCTGCAATTGAGCGGGTACCGGCAGGAAAAAATGGCAAACGCTATGTTTACAAAATAAGGTAGCACGAGCGTATACCCTCCTGTGAAATCACATAACCGTAAAACGCATCACACCCGGTGCGTTTTACGGTTATGCTCACCTTCCCTAATAGCCCAGATTTCTTTTGTTTCTGAAGAAATTGAGGGCCAGTCCAACCATAATCATATTACCCACAAGCGAAGAACCACCGTAGGAGACAAAAGGAAGTGGTACGCCGATGACAGGTATAAGACCGATGGTCATTCCGATATTGATAACTACATGGACAAAAAGCAATGACACAAAACCAGCAAGCGTCAACTCGACAAACCTGTTTTTTATTGAAAAAATTGCCCAGATCAATCGGAGAATCAAAACAAGATAAAAGCCTATCAAAAGCGCAGCACCGAGAAATCCCAACTCTTCGGCAATAACGCAAAAAATAAAATCGGTCCACTGAGCCGGAATAAAACGAAGCTGTGTCTGTGTACCGTGAAGAAATCCTTTTCCGAAAAAACCGCCTGAGCTGATTGCTATTTTTGCCTGGAGAACATTGTATCCTGCCCCCTGTGGATCAGACATCGGATCAAGAAAGGTTTGTATCCTTTTCATCTGATGCGGCTTCAATATTTCGGCTGCAAACCGGTTGGTAAATATTCCGGTAAGAAGCCCTGAGAGAATAACAAACAACTGATGCATCTGATATTTCTTCCTGACGTAAACCAGCAGAGCAAAAAGAAAAAGGGAAAGTACAATAATGATATAGATGTTGATAAAACCTGTAAGCATCAGAATAACAGGAAAAACAAGCAGCATCAGAATATAGATATCAAAACCGGCCATGATAATCATCGGTGCAATAAAAGAGATGCAGGTCAGGGTTGTACCCACATCAGGCTGCAACATGATAAGTATGGCAGGTAAAAGCGGAATAGCAAGCGCCGTCAACAGATGAGGTATGGAGTGAATATCAGTTTCATCATCAGAAAGAAATCGTGACAAGGCAAGAATGGTCGCCATCTTTGCAATTTCGGAGGGCTGAAAGCTGAAAAACCCGATTTTCACCCAACTGGTCTGTCCGGCAATTTTTTTTCCGAAAACAAGCACCAGAACCAGCAGGAGAAGCCCGATAATGTAGAAAACATAGGAGTTATCCCTGATAACACGAACATCGTTGTAGTAAACAAATACAAGAGCAACTACACCGATAATGGCCCAGGCAAACTGCCGGTAAAAGAGCGTGGGATCGCCGCTCCCATGTGTTGCGCTGAAAACCGCCATCAAACCAAGAACAATCAGTCCGGCCATGGGAACGAGAAGCCATTTATCGAGCTCGCTTTGTTTTTGCATTGATCAGTTGTATTGCCCTGTTTGCATTATCTTCAGAGACTATAATTTAGTATAGTATTGTTTAAAGCGATTGAACACTTCACAAAATAAATATGACTTCAACAAAGTTTTCCTGCGGTTTTGCGATTATCATCGGACCGCCCAATGCAGGCAAATCAACCCTGCTTAACGAATTGCTTGACTATAAGCTCTCTATTGTAACACCTAAACCGCAAACCACAAGAAAGAAAATCACCGGTATCTATCACAACGAGAAGTGCCAGATTATCTTTCTTGATACACCCGGTATCATGAAGCCGCAGCAGAAACTGCACGAGTCGATGCTTGGCGTCATCCGCGATACCCTTAAAGATGCCGATATCGTCATTGCTCTTCTCCCCTACTCCGGAAAAAAAGATTTTTTTGACCGCGAATTTGCCAGTGAGCTCTTCAACACCTGGCTGAAGCCTTCAGGAAAAAAGATTATTGTCGTTCTCAATAAATGTGACCTGGTCAGTGAAGAGCGTCAGCATACAGCAGAAGAGTTTGTCCGGACAACCTGGAATCCGTCAGCCGTCCTCTCGGTTTCGGCACTCAAAGGAAGCAACCTCACAGCCCTTATCGACACCATTCAGCCCACTCTGCCTCTCAACTACCCACTCTATCCGGAAGATACGCTCAGTACCGCACCTGAACGGTTTTTTGTAAGCGAAATCATCCGCGAAAAGATATTTCTGCTCTATGGCCGCGAAGTGCCTTACTCTACAGAGGTGGTGATCGACGAGTTCAAGGAGCAGCATGAAAATGATCCAAAAAGAAAGGATCTGATTCGCTGTTCAGTGATTGTGGAGCGTGAAACCCAGAAACAGATTCTGATAGGCAGCAAGGGAGCCGCGCTGAAAAAACTCGGTCAGACAGCAAGAAAGGATATCGAGGAGCTGCTCGGAAGGCCGGTTTTTCTTGAGCTCTTCATCAAGGTACGCCCTGACTGGCGAAAGAATCAGACCTTCCTTAAAAGCTATGGATACTGAAAACAGCGTTAACTAATGGCACCACAATTAATTGTTATGCGCGGTTTGAGGATTTTTGAACCACGAAACTGACGAAATGACACGAAATCATGCACAAGAAAACCATCCTGCTGTTCTCTTCGTCCTTGCTGTCCCTGTAGTCCCTGTTGTCCTTGATCTCTTTTCAGAGCACCGCACAACGAAGCAATCGAATCGCGGAATAAATTAATAGTGTTGCCGAAATGAGAAAAGCCCCGAATTGCGGGGCTTTTCTCATTGTACTTAAATCAGCAGTGAACCTTAGTTCTCTGCCGGTTTTGGTTCTGCGGCTTTTTTGTCAGCCGATTTGATAGGGGGCTCAAGCTCGGCAGTTGCCGCCTCGATCTCCTTTTTCTCATTCGGATGAGCCAACAGGTAGGCCTCAATCTCTTCCTTGCTCTTGTCCTTGAAATACTCAAGAGCTGAAAGTATGATTCGCTTGTTCTCCTTGTCAAACTCAATGACACGAAGTGGCAGTCCGTCACCAATCTTGAACGAAGAGTGAATATCCTTCACGCCGCCCTGAAGAAGGTGTGATACCGGAACAAATCCGTCCACATCACCAGGCAGAATGACGATAACGCCCTTTTCAATGATCTGTGAAATCTCACCGGGGGTTTCGGCTCCGACAGCATACTTCTGTTCGAATTCGTCCCACGGATCCTGATTGATCTGCTTGTGACCAAGCGCAATACGACGTGCGTGTACGTCAAACTTGAGAACCTTAACCTCAAGTTCCTGGTTCTTCTTGACCAGTTCACTTGGATGGCGGATTTTCTTTGTCCAGGAGAGGTCGGAAATGTGAACCAGACCGTCAACTCCGGGCTCAAGCTCAACAAAGACACCGAAATCAGTGATATTGCTGACTGTTCCTTTATGCAAAGAGTTCTCGATATACTTCTCGGAGAGAGCAATCCATGGATCCTCGTTGACACGCTTCATAGAGAGCGAAAGCTTTGTGTGATCCTTGTCGATATTGAGGATAACACACTCCACTTCCTGACCGAGGGTGACAAACTGACCCGGATGCTTGATGTGCTGTGTCCAGCTCATCTCGGAGATGTGAACAAGACCCTCGATACCCTTCTCGATTTCGACAAAAGCGCCGTAGTCGGTAATGGAAACAACACGACCCTGTGCTTTGGAACCGACAGGATATTTGAGTTCGATATTTTCCCACGGATGTGACTCAAGCTGCTTCATGCCCAAAGAGACTCTCTTGGTGTTCTCGTCAAAGCCGACAACAACAACCTTGATCGGCTGATCAAGATCAACAACCTCTGAAGGATGATTGATTCTGCCCCAGGTGATATCAGTGATGTGCACAAGACCGTCAAGACCGCCGAGATCGACGAAGATACCGAAATCGGTAATGTTCTTGACTGTACCCTCAAGCACCATACCCACCTTGATATTGGCGAGCATCTCTTCACGACGTGCAGCGTACTCCTCTTCGAGGATAACTTTATGACTGACAACAATATTCTGTGTAACCGGATTGATCTTGACAACCCTGAAGTCCATGGTCTGACCGACAAGCGCATCAAAGTCACGAACCGGCTTGACATCGATCTGCGAACCGGGAAGGAAGGCCTCAACACCTGAGAGCGAGACTGTCATACCGCCCTTGACGCGGTTGATGATCTTGCCGGTGATGATGGTATCATTTTCAATTGAATCATAGATCTTGTCCCAGATTCTCAGGACGTCTGCTTTCTTCTTTGAAAGAATAAGCTGTCCCATCTTGTCTTCGATGTTCTCAAGGTATACTTCAACATCATCGCCAACCTTGACCTCATCGTCATCGCGGAACTCAAGCAGGGAGACGATGCCTTCCGACTTGAAGCCGACATCAATCGTGACATCCTTGTTGGATATCGAAACAATTCTTCCCTTTACAATTTCGTCTTCGGTAATTTCATTGAGCGTGCTCGAATAGAGCTGCTCCATCAGTGCAAGTTCAGAGGCTTCGTAGTTTGCAAAAACCTTGATCTTTTTCCTTGCAGGTCTTTCCTTGACCTTTTTGTCCTGTGTTGTAAATGCTTCTGCCATTAATTTTTTCCTTCCTCTCTTTTGAATAAGCCAGCTTGCCGCGAGAGATTACAGCATGTGGTTTTATGGTTGATGAAAAAAAATGTCACTTCGTCTCTGTTTCGAGAGCAAGTTTATATACTCTTTCTACCTGAGAATCTATCGTTAAATCCGATGTATCAATTTCGACTGCATCCGGATGTTTTTTGAGCGGCGCGTGCTCCCGAAGGGTATCCTCCTCGTCACGCTGCTTGATCTCCTTTTCAAGCAGATCAAGATCCGGCAGTTCCGCACCCTCCGGAGATTTGGCAATCAGCTCGGCATAGCGCCGTTTTGCCCGCTCACGGGCATCGGCTACAAGAAATATTTTCAGTTCGGCGTCAGGAAAAACAACAGTGCCAATATCGCGACCGTCCATTACCACTGCACGCTCCCGGCCAAGTTCCTGCTGCATCCGGCGAAGCCGGTCACGAACAGGCTTGAGTGAACTGATAAAACTGACCTCACGGCTGACACGATTATCGCGAATCCCGGCAGTCACATCGCTACCGTCAAGGATAACGCGGTCACCCTTAAACTCTATAGAAATAGTATCAAGCAGAACGGAAACACTCTGGGGAGAAGTGCGCAAGCCGTCAAGAACACCCTCTCTGAGGGCCTTGAAGGTTACTGCCCGGTACATGGCGCCGGTATCAATATAGGTGTATCCGAGCTTCTGGGCCACTTTTCTGGCTGTCGTACTTTTTCCGGATGCAGCCGGCCCGTCTATGGCGATAATAATACGCTTTTTCCCGATTTCCTGTTTCACTGAAATATTCCAATTTGGCCTGTCATTTTATAAAATATATTTGCTTTTTCCAAACTTAATGGTTACATGTTAAAGCCATGCCAGTTTGCATTGGTCTCTCTATTCAATAAACTTATTCTGTTATGTCACTTCGCTGCGGCATTGTAGGACTCCCAAATGTCGGAAAGTCTACACTTTTCAATGCTATCACCGCCAAACAGGCTGAAGCCGCCAACTACCCGTTTTGTACCATTGAACCAAATGTCGGAACTGTTCTTGTTCCTGACGAACGGATGCAGTTGATCGCCAATGTGGTTAAAACGCCGACACTGGTACCGACAACCCTTGAAATCGTCGATATTGCCGGACTGGTAAAAGGAGCGAGTAAAGGCGAGGGACTCGGCAACCAGTTTCTCTCTCATATCAGGGAGGTTGATGCTATTGTGCATGTTGTACGCTGTTTTGATGACGAGAACATTATTCATGTTGAAGGAAAGATCGATCCGGCAGATGACATCATCACCATTGATACGGAGTTGATGCTTGCCGATCTTGACAGTATGGAACGCAGAATCGAACGGCTGAGGAAAAACGCAAAAAAAGAGAAAGAGCTGCTCCTGCAGGTTGAATTAGCGGAAAAAATAATCAGCGGACTCAGTGAAGGGATCCCTGCCCGAAAGATAATAGAGACGGATGAAGAGAAGGAGATGGCAAAACAGTTCTTTCTGCTCTCCACCAAACCGATCCTCTTTGCCGCCAATGTAGCTGAAGATGATATTGCTGAAGGGAACGCCTATACCAGGAAAGTTGCAGAGATCGCCGCTGCATCGGGCTCGAAAATGCTCATTATCAGCGCAAAAACAGAAGCAGATATTGCCGAACTCCCCGCAGAAGATCGGCCGGAGTTTCTTGAAAGTCTCGGTCTTGAGATGTCGGGCCTCGACCGCCTGATCCAGACCGCCTATGACCTGCTCGGTCTGCAAACCTACTTTACCGCCGGTGTCAAAGAGGTTCATGCATGGACCATCCGCAAGGGTGCTGCCGGTCCTGAAGCCGCAGGAGCCATCCACTCCGATTTTGAAAAGGGGTTTATCCGTGCCGAAGTGATGTCATACCTTGATCTTATTGAACTCGGCTCGGAGCAGAAAGTCAAGGAGGCAGGCAAGCTTCGTTCGGAAGGAAAGGAGTATATTGTGAAGGATGGGGATGTGATAGTATTCCGATTCAATGTTTGAAAAAAAGAATAGGGCCTATGGTACCTATAGGACTTATGGGTCCCATAAAGATTAAAAGATCACTTTTTACGGCGCATTATATACTTAAACCATGCTGCACCATAAAGTCACCCCTGAAAGTCCGATAGGCATCTTTGACTCCGGTGTGGGAGGGCTGACCGTGGTCAAAGCCATCCGGGCAGCTCTCCCCTCAGAAAGACTGATCTACTTCGGCGATACGGCTCGTGTTCCTTACGGGCCTAAATCCCAGATTACCATCCGCAAGTATGCCGCTGACGACACCGCCATACTCATGCGCTATCAACCAAAATTGATTATTGTTGCCTGCAATACCGTTTCCGCCCTTGCTCTTGACGTGGTCGAGAAATCGTGCAGCGGAATACCGGTGATCGGCGTACTGAAAGCCGGCGCCGCGCTGGCCGTGCAGGTAACAAAAAACAACCGTATCGGGGTTATCGGAACCCAGGCCACAGTCTGCTCAAACGCCTACGCCCGGGAGATCAACCTCTTGAGTGAGGAGGCGGAGGTAATCTCAAAAGCCTGCCCGCTTTTTGTTCCGCTCGCCGAAGAGGGTTTTATTGACCACCCTGCCACAAAACTTGTTGCTGAAGAGTATCTTTCCGGGATCCGCAAGCACAATATTGATACCCTCGTCCTCGGATGTACACACTACCCGATCCTCAAGCAGGTGATTGCAGAGAGCATCGGGCCCGGCATCCGCATTATTGACTCGGCTGAAGCTGTAGCCATCAAAACAAAAGAGCTTCTCACTGAGTCAGGCCTGCTTAATCCGGCTGAAGAGCCTTCAGTACCTCACCTGCTTGTGAGCGATCTGCCCCAGAAATTCAGCCAGCTCTACCAGCTCTTTATGGGCATGGAGATGCCGGATGTTGAATTGGTGGAAGTATAATGGGCACCTCTATTTATTCCGAAACCCGATTACTGCGTTGGGTAGTGCTCGAAATCCTCATGTACAACCTGTACACTCCGGTTTCTGTGCTCCATCCGCCTTGTTCTCGGGCTTCTCACGACAATAAATAGAGGTGCCCTAATACCGGAAAGAGCGACTCCCCTCTTTTTCACCTTTGCCTTTTGCCGTCACAGTTGTTACTTTTGACTTTTCCTATTGACCTTAATCTCTATAGCGTGAAAGTAAACCTCGACCGTACTTCATCAGGTTTCTGCATAGGCGTGCAGGGCACCATCCACGTCGCTGAAGAAAAACTCCAGGATCCACAGGGATTATACTCACTCGGCGATGTCGTCCACAATGAGGCCGAGGTAAAACGGCTGGAAGCTCTTGGTCTTGTCACTATCGATGAGCCAACCTTCCGGAAACTTGGAAATGCCCGTGTACTCATCAGGGCTCACGGGGAGCCACCATCAACCTACAAAACAGCGGAAGAGAACAATCTGGAAGTCACCGATACGACATGCCCGGTCGTTTCCAGACTTCAGCGGACAACCAGAGCGCTCCATGAGCTGGGTTACCAGATCATCATCTACGGAAAACCTACCCATCCGGAGGTAATAGGCATCAACGGTCAGTGTGCAAACAACGCTATTATCATCAAGCATGCCGACCTCAGCGACCCCGAAGAGATAAAAAGACTCGACGCTGCAAAAAAAACCGCGCTCATCAGCCAGACAACTATGGATGTTCCGGGATTTTATGAGCTCAAGCTGAATCTTGAGGCACGCTTCGCGCCCGCAGCGCAGGAACCATGGATGGCAATCCGCGACATTGATATTACTGCCGAAGTGACCGGCATTCGCACTATGCCTCGCTTTATCTTCAAGGACACCATCTGCCGGCAGGTATCAAGCCGCAACCAGAAGCTGCATGATTTTGCACTTGCCAATGAGATTATCATCTTTGTGGCCGGTAAAAAAAGTTCGAACGGCCAGGTGCTCTATAATATCTGCCGTGATGCTAATCCCCGAAGCTACTTCATCGAAGATGTTGAGGATATTCAGCCGGAGTGGCTCATCTCAAATAATGGAGGCAGCGTTTCGAGTACCGGGATCTGCGGTGCAACCTCAACACCAATGTGGCTGCTTGAAAAGGTAGCAAACCATATCGAAAGTAACTTCCCCTGAAGACACACACATGAATCATCTCTCTCTTACCATAAATGGCCTGCCTGTTACGGCAGCTTCCGGAGCCACAATTCTTGACGCCGCGACTGCTGCAGGAATCGAAATCCCCACGCTCTGTTTCAACAAGTCGCTTGATGCAACCGGCTCATGCTGGATGTGCATAGTTGAACTCAAGGGGAAAAACCGTTTCGTTCCGGCATGCGACACTCTGGTAATGGCGGGTATGGTCGTTGAAACTGAAAACGAAGCTCTCAGCTCAATGAGGCGACAGTCAATTGAGCGCATTATTGAACAACACAGCGGAGACTGCCTTGGCCCCTGCGAACTGACCTGCCCGGCAGGATGCGATATCCCCGACTTTATTGATGCCATTGCCCGGCATGATGAACAAAGCGCCATAAAAATC
Source organism: Chlorobiaceae bacterium (assembly GCA_013334485.1). Taxonomy (GTDB): domain Bacteria; phylum Bacteroidota; class Chlorobiia; order Chlorobiales; family Chlorobiaceae; genus Chlorobium. The sequence goes on from JAAXXL010000006.1 coordinate 11,642, forward strand.
ATCAAGGAGAGCATTCCTCTTGCCGGAATTCTCGGACGAATCTGCCCGGCACCCTGCGAGGATGAGTGCAGAAGGCACGGTATCGATAACCCCATATCAATCTGCGCCCTCAAGCGCTATGCCGCCGACTGTGATTCGCAGGCGAGTGACCGATACGTTCCTGAAGTGAGGGAAAACAGCGGCAAAAAGGTTGCTATTGTCGGCAGCGGACCCGCCGGTCTAACCGCAGCGTTCTTTCTACGCCGCAAAGGCCACGGCGTAACCGTTCTTGAAGCTGGAACAGAGGCTGGAGGGATGATGCGCTACGGTATCCCCCGCTTCAGGCTGCCCGAATCGGTCATCGAAAGTGACCTTGCAACCCTCCGCGATATGGGTATTGAGTTCCGTTTCAACTCAGAGTTCGGTTCAGCGGTTACCGTTGAGTCTGTCAAGCATGAGTTTGATGCCCTCTTTCTCGCAGTTGGTGCACAAAAGGCGGCAACCATGAACATCCCCGGAGAAGAGACTCCCGGTGTTCTCAGCGGTATCGAATTTCTGCGAAACACTGCCAATACCCCGGAATTGCAACATGGACAACTGCATCCCGGAGCACGCGTGGTGGTAACCGGAGGAGGCAATACTGCGATTGACGCTGCAAGAACCGCCATACGGCTCGGCGCATCCAGCGTAACCATTCTCTATCGCCGGACCATCAAGGATATGCCTGCAAACCGTGCCGAAATAGATGAAGCCCTCTCAGAAGGAGTCACCATTGTCGAACGGGTGGCGCCAACACGCATCCGCTCAATCAGCGACATACTTGAAATAACAGCCATCAAAATGGAACCGGGAGAGCCCGATGAGAGCGGCAGAAGAAGGCCGATACCGGTTCCAGGTTCGGAATTCACTGTAAAAGCCGACACCATCATCTCTGCCATCGGTCAGAAAATCGATTCAGCAGCAGCCGATGCCGCAGCAATAGCGACCGGAAGTGGCGGCGAACTTCTGGTAGATCCCGAAACGCTCCAGAGTGAAACCCCATGGATTTTTGCCGGTGGTGACTGCGTGAACGGAACCGATCTGGCGATCCTCGCTGTCGCGCAAGGAAAGCGTGCTGCTCACTCCATCGATCTCTTCCTCACCGGCAAAGCTGTTGTGGCAGAAAAACCTGCATTCAACTCCTCCTTCGGAGCACGCGATGAAGCTCCCGAGGCCTTCTACCAGCGGAAATCGCCTGCTGAGAGAGTTCCATTACCGGAACTGGTGCCTGAAGAGCGCACAAAGAGTTTTGATGAAGTTGTTACCGGCTACACCGCTGAATCTGCCAGGGAAGAGGCTTTACGATGCCTCCAGTGCCGCTGCAACGCCATTGAGGATTGCCGCCTTCGTGAACTCGCCTCCCGCTACCTCCCCGCCCAAATAACCCTGCAACACGACCATCCCGGTTTCTACAAGGCAGAAAGTGCCGAAATCACCATGGAGCGCGAAAAGTGCGTTGATTGCGGCATCTGTGTGCGCATGATCGAACAGCTTCACGGTACCACCATAGACCTCACAATCATGACAAAAAGCTGCCCAACCGGCGCACTATCATTGCCGGGTTGAAGAGATTCTGAATTTTGGATTTGTAGGGGCAAACCTGTGTGTTTGCCCTATTGAATTGAGGGGGCGCGAAAATATTTCTCTTCGTCCTTGCTGTCGTTGCAGTCCCTGTTGTCTTTTTTCAATTCAACATTCACCACCCCCCCCTTTCAAACACCGACAAAAAAAATCCCCCTTTTACTGCTCATATTTGCCGCCATATTGTTATTCTGAAGGGTTCCGAAAAATTGAACCCCAAGCCTGTGACAAAGATTCCTGCTCATCCTGTTGAACTGATTGCGCCTGCGGGCGATATGACTGGCCTGCTTACTGCGCTCAAAGCCGGAGCGGATGCGGTCTACTTTGGTGCTGAGGGCTACAACATGCGGGCCGGAAGCAGCAACTTCACCCCTGCGGACTTTCCTGCCATTCATGCCCTTTGCAAGGAGTACCATGCCAAAGGGTATCTGGCACTCAACACAATTGTCTATGACGGTGAGCTGAAAAAGATGTCGCAGACCGTCACGGCAGCTAAAAAAGCGGGATTCGATGCCATAATCTGCTCGGACATGGCGGTCATTGAAGCCTGCCGGAAAGCAGGCATGCCGTTTCATATCTCGACTCAGGCTTCAGTCAGCAGCTACAGTGCGGTTAAATTCTATGCCTCTCTCGGGGCAAAGATGATTGTGCTGGCCAGAGAGCTGACCATTGAACAGGTACGCCATATTACCGACAAAATAAGGGATGACGGACTCGGCGTCAAGATTGAGTGCTTTGTTCATGGCGCCATGTGCGTGGCTGTTTCGGGGCGCTGTTTCATGTCGCAGGATATTTTCGGCCGTTCAGCAAACCGGGGTCAGTGCGTTCAGCCCTGCCGCAGGGAGTACATCATTACCGATCCGGAGGAGAAGGAGGAACTTGCGCTTGGCACCGATTATGTCATGAGTCCCCAGGACCTCTGCACGATTGAGTTTATTGATGTGCTGATTGACGCAGGTATTGCCGCCTTCAAAATTGAGGGAAGAAGCCGCAGCCCTGAATATGTCCATACGGCAACAACTGCCTACCGCACCGCAATTGACTTCTGCTTAAACCGCCGAAACGATCCGGAGTTCAGGGAAGAGTACAGTGAACTGACAACAAAGCTCAAGGATGAGCTTGCTACTGTCTATAACCGGGGATTTTCGAAAGGGTTTTATTTCGGCAAACCGCTTGATGCCTGGGTTCAGGAGTATGGGTCACTTGCTAGGGAGAAGAAAACCTTTATCGGCGATATCAAAAAATATTATCCGAAAGCAGGGGTTGCAGAGATGATCATTCTCGCCCGTGGTCTCAAACAGGGCGAAAAACTCTCCATCCAGGGGCCAAAAACCGGAGTGGTCACCATGATGGCCGACTCATTTCTCACCAACGATCAGCCTGATAACGATGCGCATAAAGGTGACAATGTCACACTCAAGTGCGCAAAGGTGAGAAAGAACGACAAAGTCTACCTTCTTGAAAAAAGAAAATAAATCCTCTTGGTCTTTTTACCTTCTGCCCCAACAAGAGCTTTTCTCCTGATGAACGGTTTTGTGTACATTTGCATTATATGGCTTATAGTACATTGCATAAACTTTACTGAAACATTAGTGATGGGAAGTCAACTCGAATTGCTCGAAGCTGAAGCACTTAAACTATCCTCTTTTGATAGAACTGCTCTCGCCCAATTGTTGCTCTCAAGTCTTGATGAAGGGGCCGGAATTGAGGAGGCTTGGGATATCGAAACTGCGCGAAAAATAGCTGACATTGAAAATGGAGTGGTACAACTCATTCCACTCACTGATGCGCTCGCACAAGTTCGTGCAGCACTAAAGTGAAGCTCGTTATCTCCGTGGCACATCACATGCGGCGACCTGGATACTGGGCTCAACGCAAATAAATCCTCTTTCTCATTGATGTCCCTGTACTCCTTTTCCCCCACTTCAAAAAAAGACACTGTTCTCTTGGTGAAAGCTTTTGTGTACCTTTCAGTAAAGCGCACCATCATCTGCGTACAGAACTGCACAAGGAAAGGAGAGCAGGTCCATGATCTACAAAATCATATCCAAAAACGAGTTCAAACGCTTTATTGATGCGCTGGTCCGAAGCAACAGCTCATTCGGGCCGCGCCTGGTCGATACCGACAGCCGTGGTGAAGCGGTGTACCAGTTTCAGCCGGTCTCTTCAGTTGATGAGATAGCGTTCGACTACACCAGAACAACCTCCTCAGCCAAACACTTTTTTCTCCCCTTTCGCGAGGAGCTGTCGCGATTTCACTTTCACGATGGCGACTGGGATCAAAGTGTCTCCTACGAAGCAAACCCGGTGGTAATTATCGGACTCAGGGCGTGCGACATAAGCGCGCTCAACATTCTTGACGATGTTCTGCTCAACGGGCACTTCCCTTCGGCCTACTATCTTGCAAAACGTAAAAACACCTTTGTGATCGGCATGGATCACCTGCCGCTTCCCGACTGCTTCTGCAAATCGATGAACCATCACACCGTTCCGACCGGGTTTAATCTCTTCTGCTCCGATATCGGTGATGAGTACTATCTGGCAATCAACTCTTCAAAGGCCTTCAATTTCCTCAGGGAGTTCGAAACCCGCGACCCGCAGTATGATGAAAACTGCCGTCTGGCTGAACGCCGCAAGCTTATCAGCAGCAGTTTTCGCACCGAAATTGATGTCACCGGGCTCCCGGCTATTCTTGATATCGAGTTTGACTCTCCCGTCTGGAAAAAATGGGGCGACAAGTGCCTCAGTTGCGGCACCTGCGCCATGGTCTGCCCGACCTGCTACTGTTACTCGGTAGAGGAGTCATTCGCGCCTGACCTGAACAGCTCCACTCGCCAGAAAAGGCTTTACTCCTGTAACCTTGTCGATTTTGCCGCTGTAGCCGGTGGCCACAACTTCCGTCCGAAAAACGGTGACCGGCTCAAGTACCGCTACTACCACCAGCACCGGGGGTTTGCCGAAAATGCCAACCAGCAGATCTGCGTCGGATGCAACCGGTGCGGCAGAGCCTGCCTTGCCGGAATCAACCCGAAAGATGTCATCAACGACCTAAGACAGGAGAAGGATACATGCATGACCAGCGTTTCGTCATCCCCCCGCAGGAGCTGAACCGGGAGGATTTTGCTTCATCGGTTCCGGAGTTCAACCGGCGTGCAGAGGTGATGAATACCGACATGGGCTACAAATGCGCGATTACTAATATTGTCCGGCTTACCGAACAGGAAAAACTCTTTCAGATCCGCATTATCGACCCTGGGGAGCGGGCTCTCTTCAGGTTCCGGCCTGGCCAGTTTCTGATGCTGGAACTTCCCGGTTACGGAGAGGTGCCTATCTCCATATCAAGCTCAAGCACCAACCATGAGGTTCTCGAACTCTGTATCCGCAAGGCCGGCAGTGTAACCTCTGCTCTCTTCAATGCCGGTGAGGGAACACGCGTAGCCATACGGGGCCCTTTCGGATCATCGTTTCCTATGGATGAGATGGCTGGCCATAACGTCCTTCTGATTGCCGGAGGGCTCGGCATTGCGCCGCTGCGGGCTCCGCTCTTCTGGATTAACGAGCACCGGAACCGCTTTCTTGATGTCAGCCTGCTCTACGGAGCAAAAGATCCATCTCAACTGCTCTTCACCTGGCAGTTCAACGAGTGGGATATGATCAGCCATATCGGGCTGCACACCATTGTCGAACATGGTTCCGATGAGTGGACAGGCAAAACCGGCATGATCACCGATCTCTTCAATGATATTTCCATTGATCCGGGAACAACCTACGCCATTGTCTGCGGACCGCCAGTGATGTTCAAGTTTGTCTGCGGCTATCTTGACCGGCTCGGCATACCGATGAACCGGATGTTTGTGTCGCTGGAACGACGAATGCACTGCGGCATGGGAAAATGCTGCCGATGTATGGTCGGATCCACCTTTACCTGTATTGACGGGCCTGTTTTTGATTACTGGTCGGTCATGAATCTCAAGGAAGCCATTTAGCACTGTTCAAGATGAATCAACAAGGATTACGCTTTGAAAAGCTGAAAATAGCATCCTTTGACTTTACCTGCTGTGAGGGGTGCCAGTTGCAGCTTGCAAACAGGGAGTCAACACTTGCCGACTTTCTCCGGCTGCTTGACATCAGAAACTTCAGAGAGATCTCCTCTGAACGCCATGATGATTACGATATCGCTCTTATCGAAGGGAGCATCAGCCGAAGCGATGAGGTACCCCGGCTTCAGGCAATCCGCCGCCAGGCAAAAGTGCTGGTTGCCTTTGGAACCTGCGCCTGTTTCGGAGGAGTCAACAGCCTGAAAAACCGGGTTTCCAGTGAAGCCGCAGTCCGCGAAGTCTATGGAGAGATGAAGGTCGAAACAATGCCGGTGCGAAGAGTCAGCGAGGTGGTCAAGGTTGATCTCTCCATACCCGGATGCCCGGTGGCTAAAGAGGAGGTGGAACGCATTATCGTAAGCCTGGTAACCGGCGCACAGGTAGCGCTGCCGAAATATCCTGTCTGTGTTGAGTGCAAGGCCGCGCTCAACACCTGCCTGTTTGAGCTGGGTGAAATCTGTCTCGGCCCTATCACCCGTGCCGGATGCCATGCCGTATGCACAACCGGCAAAACCCCATGCCTTGGATGCCGGGGTCCGGCAGAGGAGATCAACATGGAGGCGTTCCTCCATCTGGTCAGGGAACGGGGGCTAAGCCTCGGCGACCTGCAGGAAAAACTTGCATTTTATAACTCCTTTGAAGCATTCACCCCATGAAGCGGGACTACACTATTGATATCCATCACCTCACGAGAGTTGAGGGACATGCCAACATCAACATCACCGTCAGGGAGGGCAGGCTCGTTGATGCCCGATGGGCGGTTGTTGAAACTCCAAGGTTTTTTGAAGTGATGCTCAAAGGGATGAGTGCCGAACGGGTCCCTTTTCTGACCTCAAGAATCTGCGGAATATGCTCGATAAGCCACGCTCTTGCCAGCATCAGGTCGCTTGAACGGGCCATGAATATTGTGCCTCCGATAGTGGCAGAAAAAACACGGCTTCTGGCCATGCACGGCGAAACCCTGCAGAGCCATGCACTACACCTTTTCTTTCTGGCCGCGCCTGACTTTGCCGGAACCGCAAGTGTTCTGCCGCTCATGGAGTCGCACCCCGACATCGTCAGGGCGGGGCTCAAGCTCAAGGAGCTTGGCAACGAGATCAGCCGCGTCACCACCGGCCGCTGCACCCATCCGGTCAGCCTTGTGGTAGGCGGCCTCAGCAAGGCTCCTGATAAAGCTCAGCTTGCCGCATTGCAGAAGATGATCCGGGAGAGAAAACCGCTGCTTGAAACCGCCTGTGCCTTTTTCAGGACACTTGCCATTCCTGATTTCAGCCGCGAAACCGAGTTCATTTCTCTCTCCAACGGCACCAGCTATCCCGCAATCGGAGGAGATCTCGTTTCGAGTGACGGCATCAGGAGAGATGAGAACGATTATCTGTTGATGACCAACGAGTACACAAAGGATTTTTCAACCACTAAATTCACCCGACTCAGTCGCGAGACCTCGGCAGCAGGGGCGCTTGCACGCTTCAACAACAGCAGCCCGTTTCTGCACCCTGAAGCGCTGAAAGCTGCTGAAAGCTTCGGCTTCAGGCCGGTATGCCACAACCCCTTCATGAACAACATCGCACAGCTTGTCGAGTGCATTCATATTCTTGAGGATGCCGAGCTGCTGATTGAGTCACTCCTCGATATGGAGCTATCCTCAATCAAAACTCCATGGAAAGCAGAGGCAGGTTCAGCCACCGGAGCCGTTGAAGCACCGCGAGGCATTCTCTACCACCACATGGAGACCGATTCAGAAGGCAGGGTGGTCAAAGCGGACTGCATCATCCCCACCACGCAGAATAACGCCAACATAGACCTTGATCTGAAAGCCATCACGGAGTGGGCGCTCGAAAAAGGGAAAAATGACCGGGAGATTGAAAAGCTCTGCGAGATGGTGGTACGCTCATACGACCCGTGTATTTCATGCTCGGTGCACTGAACTTCCTGATCAGTCGGATCCGTCCAATCTGACCGATCCGACTGATCAATCAAATCTTCACAACACCTTTGCACTCGGGAAAACCGCTGCAACCCCAAAACTGTTTACCCTCGTTTATTCCTGCCTTGGCCATTCGCAACACCATGGGCTTGTCACATTGCGGACACGAGGGAATAGAATCGCCGGATTCCGACTCCCAGTGAAGTTCCTCACGCTTGCGAGCCCGCTCGACCAGACGGGCTGTAGCAAGTTGCTCACTGTAACCGCCCTCTTCGACGAAGGCCGCCTCCAGCGCGGCAATCTGCTGGTCGAGAAGATAGTTTGCCTGATGGATAAGGCAAATAATAGCATTTGCCCGAACCTCAGGGCGTTCATTCTCCAGCCAGGGGGCATAAAGCTTCCAGCGTTCCTGATCAGACAGATCAGTCAAATCCGTCCGATCAGACTGATCTCTTTTGAACCGTTTCGGCACTTCGCGAACTGCCTGAGCTTCCATGCTTGATACTGTCCACATCGGCAGGCGCCGGTGGCGCAGATAGTCCTCAAAATCAAGCAGAAGCTCCTCAAGGCTGGCCCGGGCAACATTGATCAGCCGAAGTTCTGTCTGTGAGGAGGTTGCCGCAGCACGGCTACCTTCAGCAATGTTCTGCCGACCTGAACGGGCCGCCTGGATCATCTGGTCCAGCGTCCGCGATCTCGAATCAATGAACTTCTCGCAAAACCAGTACGTAGCATCATATATCAGGGTGGCAGTCTGAAAACTGGCAGTCTTACGATAACCGCCACTCGGTCGCAACTTTTTCATAGGGTTTATGCTGAGAAAATCCGACGGAAAATTCTACGTTTTTACATAAGAATAATACGTCAGATTTTCAAGTAATCAAAACCTGCTGCGTCATCCCACCACGCAGAACAACGCCGACATTCATCTTGACTTGAAGGCTATCGTCGAATGGGCACTCGGGAAAACCGCTGCAGCCCCAAAACTGCGTTCCCTCGGCATACTTACCCCTTTCTTTGAAAAGGGCAAAAAAAAAGGCACCGGGGTTGATTCCGATGCCTTTTGAAAGTTGAAACTTTGTTTGGCGGCGTTATTAATCGTGATGCTTCAGCTGCCGATATACTCTTTGAGGACCTTGCTGTAGGCCGACTGGCGAAGTCTGCGGATCGCTTTTTCCTTGATCTGGCGGACTCGCTCACGGGTGAGCTTGAATTTTTCGCCGATCTCTTCAAGAGTGAGCGGATTATCCATGCCTATTCCGAAGTATGAACGGATAACATCTGCTTCGCGGGGTGCAAGCACGGAGAGCGAACGCTCGACCTCAAGGGTGAGCGAGTCTCTGTTAAGACCGTAGTCGGGCAGATGGCCGTCGTTCTGGAGAACGTCAAGCAGACGATTGTCGTCACCCTGTGCAAACGGAGCGTCAACTGAAACATGCCGTCCGGCAATTTTCAGTGTATCGGCCACATCCTGCGAATCCATATCGAGAAGGGTGGCAAGCTCGCGGGTGTTAGGGTCGCGCTCAAACTCCTGCTCAAGCTGGCTGTAAGCCTTGCTGATCTTGTTCAGGGTACCTACTCTGTTGAGCGGAAGGCGGACAATTCTTGACTGTTCGGCGAGTGCCTGCAGAATGGACTGACGAATCCACCATACTGCGTAGGAGATAAACTTGAATCCTCGGGTTTCATCAAAGCGCTTTGCTGCCTTGATAAGACCTAAATTGCCCTCATTGATGAGGTCACCCAGGGTCAACCCCTGGTTCTGGTACTGCTTGGCCACCGAAACAACAAATCGAAGGTTACCCTTGATGAGTTTGTCGAGTGCCCGTTTTGCCCTTTTATATTCCGTCGTATCAACCGGCATATCAAAGCCGTCCTTGATTGCCTTTGTCAGCTTTACCTCATCTTCCGCGGTCAATAAATCGTATTTTCCAATCTCCTGCAGGTAACGATCGAGAGAGAGACTCTCGCGATTCGTGATCTGTTTACTAATTTTAAGCTGCCTCATGTATCTCGTCTCCTTGCGAACTTCAGCGATTTAAACCTGAACAGCCGATTTACCTAAACATAAAACCGGCAAAACTGCAAGATATCATTTACAATCAATAATTCTAAACAAACCTCGTTTTTCTTTTCTCGCCACACCCTCACTGGAAGCTCTATTTATTGTCGTGAGCAGACACAAATTAATCACTGAGAACTTCCAGATTGCTCTTCAACTTCTCCAGATTATCCCCCGCATCCCTCAACTTCTGCTGCTCCTGCTCAATAAGCTCTTTCGGAGCATGATCGGCAAAACCGGAATTAGAGAGTTTTTTTGTAAGTGCTCCAACATAGTTTGAAACATTTGTGATCTCTTTCTGAAGTCGCTCCCGCTCCTTTTCAAACGATATCAACCCCTCAAGCTGTACAAATAGTTCATTGCCCTCAACCACTGAGCCTGCAGCATGCTTTGGCCGCGCAGTATCGTGGATAATTTCGGGCCTGCACTGTGCGAGCGAAGCTATGAGAGCAAGATCTCTCTCGAAAACCGCCCTGTCGGCATTACTGCCAGGCCTGAGCTGAACGACAGCCTCGACGTTGTGGGGAACGCTGAAGAGTGAACGGATACTTCTGATCTCGGAAACCACCTTCTGGATGAGCGTGAAGCTGCTAATATCAATTCCGGCAAGCGCTGCGTCAGCAACCGGCATGGAAGCCGAAGCAATGCTCTCTTCCGTGGTACGGGGAAGGATGTGGTGCCATATTTCATCGGTAATGAAGGGCATTACCGGATGAAGCGCTTTCAGGGTACCTTCAAGCACATGAACCGCAAGGCATACCGTCCGGCGTGCCTCCTCTTCAGAAAGTGGACCGGCAAGTCTTACTTTAAGGGCTTCGAGGTACCAGCCGCAGAAGTCACCCCAGAAGAATTCATAGACGTTCCGGACAATATCGTTGAGCCGGAACTGGGCAAAGGCTGTGTGATAGCGCTCAAGCATCGCATGATAACTTGAAAGCAGCCACTCTCCTGCCAGATCGTTATTGACCGCATGGGGATCAAACTCGCGGTATACTGCAGCAAACGCTTCCGAATCAGCGAAATACTTCTCCCGCTGCATGAAGACAAGACGGGTGGCGTTCCAGATTTTCGTGGCAAAATTGCGGCCAAGCTCACACTTCTCCTCACCGAAAAGCACATCCTGACCAAGAGGGGCAATGTAGATGATGGTGAAACGGAGCGCATCGGTTCCGTAGATATCGATCACCTTGAGCGGATCCGGCGAATTACCGAGCGACTTGGAGAGCTTGCGCCCTTTCATGTCGCGAATGATACTGGTCAGGTAGACATCACGAAAAGGAACCTCACCTTTAAAGTAAAGTCCAGCCATAATCATTCTGGCAACCCAGAAAAAGATGATATCGGGACCAGTGACCAGGGTGTTGGTCGGATAGAATGCCCTGAGATCGGCATTGTCACTGTGTGTGTCGGTCCATCCGAGGGTTGTAAGAGGCCAGAGCCATGAAGAGAACCAGGTATCGAGCACATCATCATCCTGTACAAGCTTGTCGGTACCGGCAAGGTGGCAGGCCTCTTCATAGGTAGCAGCAACCCACACCCTCCCTTCGGTATCGTACCATGCAGGAATGCGGTGTCCCCACCAGAGCTGACGGGAGATGCACCAGTCACGGATATTCTCCATCCAGTGGCGGTAGGTGTTGATCCAGTGCGGGGGATGGAAACGGATCTCTCCGTCGTTGACCACCTGAAGCGCCTTTTCGGCAAGCGGCGCCATTTTGACAAACCACTGCTCGGAGAGGTAGGGTTCAACCACAACATCCGCCCGTTCGGAGTAGCCGACATTGTGTTCGTACTCTTCAACGCGGACGAGATTGCCGCTCTCTTCAAGATCCTTGAGAATTTTTTCACGTGCGTCAAACCGGTCCATACCTCCGTAACCGAACGAATCGGTCATCCGGCCATCCTTGCCGACCACCGAGATTGCCGTCAGGTTATGGCGGCGAGCCACCTCATAGTCATTGGCATCGTGGGCAGGTGTGATTTTCAGGGCACCGGTACCGAACTCGATATCGACATAGTTGTCGGCTATAATGGGAATATGCCTTCCCGCAACCGGCACAATGGCGAGTTCCCCGACAAGATCGCTGTAGCGAGGATCCTCAGGGTTGACGGCAATGGCAACGTCAGCAAGAATGGTCTCGGGTCTGACGGTTGCAATGGTGATGAAACGTCCAGGATGGCTGACAAGCGCGTACTGCACATAGACCAGTTTGTCACGACGGGGCTTCATAATCACCTCTTCGTCGGAGAGCGCAGTCTGCGAGACGGGGCACCAGTTGATAATACGGGTTCCGCGATAGATCAATCCGTCACGGTAGAGCGCAATAAAGGCATTGATAACTGCCGTCGAAGCACTCTCGTCCATGGTGAAGAGATTTCGCCGCCAGTCGCATGAAATACCGAGCCGTCGAAGCTGACGGAGTATAAGACCGCCATACTCATCCCTCCACTCCCAGACATGATCAAGAAACTCTTTTCGACCGAGATCGTGGCGAGTGATGCCCTCTTTTTTCAGCTTTTTCTCCACCACCGTCTGCGTGGCGATACCTGCATGATCAGTACCGGGAAGCCAGAGCGCCTCCTTGCCGGTCATACGGCTGTAGCGGATAAAAATATCCTGCAATGTATGATTCAGTACATGGCCGAGCGTCAGGCTGCCGGTAACATTGGGAGGCGGCATCAGAACGCTGTAGGGTGTTTTTCCCTCATCCAGAACCCGCGAGCTTTCGCCGTGAAAGGTTCCGAGAGCTTCCCAGTGTGCACTTCTCCACCGCTCTTCTACATCGTGATGGTTATAAGTTTTTTCAAGATTGAAAGGGGTGGAGTTATCGCTCATGATTTAAAAATCGGTTACAAGTACAACTGAAAGAGTAATGGGCACCTCTATAAATCTGTTCCGCGATCCGATTACTTCGTTGGGCGGTGCTCAAAATCCTCATGTACTCTCGTGTACACTCCGGTTTCTGCGCTCCGGCCGCCTCGTACTCAAACCGCTCACGACAATTTATAGAGGTGCCATAATGGTATTTCAAACAACTTCTTCAGACACTGAAAAAAACTTCAGGGCCTCCAAGAATCAATCTTTCTTTTCCGGCAATGGCCGTCTTTCAAATATGGAGTCAATGATACCGTAATCAAGTGCCTCCTGGGCATTCATCCAGCGATCCCTTTCGGAATCTTCCCGTATCTGTTTAACATCCTTGCCTGTGTGGCGGGCAAGCAGTTCATCAAGCAGTATGCGGATCTTCTCTATTTCACGCGCCTGAATGATAATATCGGTCTCCTGACCGTGTGCGCCACCTGAAGGCTGATGGATCATGATTCGCGAGTGAGGAAGCGAGGCTCTCTTGCCTTTGGCTCCGCTGGCAAGCAGAAAAGCTCCCATGCTTGCCGCCATGCCTACACAGACGGTCGAAACATCAGGGCGAATATACTGCATGGTGTCATAGATGCCGAGACCGGCAGAGACACTTCCACCAGGAGAGTTGATGTAAATATAGATATCACGCTCGGGATCCTCCGACTCAAGAAAAATAAGCTGCGCCATGAGGAGGCCTGCCACATGTTCATCAATACCACTGCCGAGAAAAATAATCCGCTCACGCAGCAGCCTCGAAAAAATATCGAATGCCCTCTCTCCGCGGCCGGAAGTCTCTATAACCATCGGAACAAGAGTGTTGGTGATCCCCTGTTCTATAGCTCCGGAATACAAGGTTTTGGCATGATGTTCAAAACCAAAATTGATATTTGCCATAGTTTCGCTGACGTTTTATTTAGGTTAGTCGCGTTAAGAACAACCGGAAAAGATGGCAATGCGCCAATCCATTCGTTGTTTTTCAAACCCTGCTACAAAATTTTAAAATACATAGTGATAACAACAAATCAAGAACTCCGGTTCCAATTAGCAAAAAAGGATCCGTTTTCGCAAAAGGCCATGACTTCCGTATATTCACGCTTGGAAAAATTTAATCCTTACTGTACATGCAGGTACGACTCATTTCAGTTACCGCTCCGCTTATCCGGGTTGATAACCAGCAACTCACCCCTGAAGGTCTTATCGCCTACTGCGCGAGAGTATCAAGCCCTCACCAGGAGAGCGCAGACTTCCAGAAACTGCTTGCCTACTGCATTCTCCACAAGCACTGGAGCGTCTTTGAGATGGTGGACATGACGGTGGAAATTGTAACATCAAGAGCAATCTCACCGCAGATTCTCAGACACAGAAGCTTTCAATTCCAGGAATTTTCACAACGATACGCCAGAGCGCAGGAGATCGAACGCTACCAGCCCCGCCGCCAGGATGTAAAAAACCGTCAGAACTCTCTGGAAGACCTTGACAGCGCAACCGTCAAATGGTTTGACGAGGCGCAGGAGAGGGTTGCCCGACTGGCGCTTGAAGAGTACGACAAGGCTCTTGAAAAAGGGATCGCGAAAGAGTGCGCGAGGGCGCTTCTTCCGCTCGCTACGCAAACAAAGCTCTACATGAAGGGATCGGTAAGAAGCTGGATTCACTATCTGGAGGTGAGAACGGATAGCAGCACGCAAAAGGAGCACCGGGAAATTGCCCTTGAAATCAAAAAGATTTTCACAACAGAGTTCCCGGTAACGGCAGCAGCACTTGGCTGGAGCTAAACTTTCAGCATATCGAAAAGAGTAGCAAGCCGGTTTTTCAGCTCCTTGCGATGCACGATCAGATCAACAAAGCCGTGCTCAAGAAGAAATTCAGCGCGCTGAAACCCTTCTGGCAGGTCCCTCTTGATGGTATCGCGAATCACCCGGGGTCCGGCAAATCCGATAAGCGCTTTCGGTTCGCTGACGTTGATATCTCCGAGCATGGCAAAAGATGCACTGATACCGCCCATGGTAGGATCGGTCATCAGGGAGATAAAGGGAAGTTTCCGTTCACTGAGCCGGGTAAGTCGGGCTGCAGTTTTAGCCATTTGCATGAGGCTGAACGCACCCTCCATCATACGCGCTCCGCCTGACTGGGAGATCACCACAAGCGGTGCATCAAGCTCAAGAGACTTGTCAACAGCCCGGGCTATTTTTTCTCCGACAACAGAGCCCATTGAACCGCCGATAAAACCGAAATCCATGGCAGAAATAACAAGCGGCTTCCCCCCGATCACTCCGTGACCATTACGACAGGCCTCGGTTTTTCCGCTTTTCGCGATTATATCATGAACACGGTCGGGATATTTCTTTGTATCAGTAAACATGAGCGGATCTGCCGAACGGAGATGCGCGTCAAACTCGGTATACTTGCCGTCGTCAAAAAGAATTGAAAAGTATTTATATGGTGAGATTCTGAAATGATGGCTGCACTCGGAACAGGTGAAAAGATGATCTTCAAGCTGTTTTTTATGGAGCATAGCTCCGCATTCATCACACTTCCGCCACAACCCTTCCGGCATATCACGCTTATGGGTCGTACGTATCGAAGGTTTTACCCGCTGGAACCAAGCCATTTTCTGAATTTGGACTAAAGGTTATACATTAAAGCTCAAGATATAAAGTCCGCATGAGATCTCAAAGGCAGCCTGAAAGAACCGTCATTACCGACACATGAACAGGGAGTTACACCATTGTTGAACGTCAGAAATCTACTCTCTTCTGCTGCACTCGTTGCTTCACTGCTTTTCATGGTGACAAGCTCTGCTGTAGCCGCGCCCTCTCCTGCCTCCATTGTTTATCCCGATACGCTCTCGCTCCCCATGCACCGCTTCGCTCTTTTCCACTCAATGCGGCCTGCAAGAAAAACTGTGGGGCTGGCACTCTCGGGTGGCGGAGCAAACGGCATTTCACAAATCGGCATACTCAAGGCATTTGAAGAAGAGGGTGTTCCTGTTGATTTTATAGCAGGAACAAGCATGGGCGCCATTATCGGCGGCCTCTACAGCTCCGGTTACACCCCTGCTGAACTGGAAAAGCTTGCTCACTCAATACTGTGGCAATCAATTTTATCCATAAATAATACCTACTCACGCTCAAACATATTTCTTGAACAGCAGCGTATCCGGGATCGGGCCAGTGTAGCGATTCGTTTCGACAAACTGAAACTTCTTATTCCAAAATCACTGAGCTCATCGCAGGCAATG
The DNA here is from genome assembly GCA_013334485.1 of Chlorobiaceae bacterium. Lineage (GTDB taxonomy): Bacteria > Bacteroidota > Chlorobiia > Chlorobiales > Chlorobiaceae > Chlorobium. The sequence continues at coordinate 27,425 of JAAXXL010000006.1, forward strand.
GCCGAAACGCTCGACCGGCTCTCCCTGAACAGCATCTACAAGGCTTCAGAAAACTTCTCATCACTCCCTATCAACTACCGGGCAGTATCGACTGACCTTGTTTCAGGAAAGCGCGTAACGCTTGCATCAGGATCCCTCTCGGATGCAATGAGGGCGAGCAGCACCATTCCGATTCTCTTTGAACCCGTCATGCGGGATGGCTATCAACTGGTTGATGGAGGGCTGGTTGCCAACCTCCCGGTCGATGAGCTTGAGGCTGTTAACGCTGAATATAAAATTGCCGTCGATACTCACGGCTCCATGTACTCCTCAAGCGGAGAGCTTGATATGCCATGGAAAGCTGCCGATCAGGCCATGAGCATCCTGACAAACCTTCAGTACCCCGCACAGCTCAAAAAAGCGGATATTGTTATCGCCCCTGATCTGAGCAATCATAAAGCTACCGATTTTTCGGATATACAGGCACTTGTTGATGCAGGGTATGCAAAAGGAAAATTCCTTGCCAACACAATCAAAAGGAGTATAGAAAAGCAAAAAACTGGTCGGAGTCGATCTATTGAGCACTATTCCAAAACTGTGCAATTTCCGAAAGAGAGCCCGGAATTCAGGGAACATTATTACGCGATTTCCGGTATCATCCGCAGCGCATCCGATCCCTCACAAACCCTTCAGGAGCTGCTTGAAACCGACATCTTCACCAGCGTACATGCAGAGCTGGACCAGAGCCGAAAGAGAGTGGTTTTTCACCTCGAACCGCTCCCTTTAATTAAAAAAGTTACCGTAACAGGAGGGCCCGACGGCGCACTTTCTCAGGATGAGATTTCAGCCTGCTTCAAACCGCTGACTGAATCCCTCTATACTAACAGAGCAGGCACCAGATCACTGGAGTCACTGATAAAAAGGTACCGGGATAAAGGGTTCAGTCTGGTCACTGTTGAAAGCAGCTCGATGCAGGATAACGGTACCTTGGTGATCAACGTCTCCTCCGGAAAACCTGACGGCATAGTCATAGACCAGAACCGAAACATCACCGGAATCACCGCAATCAACAGGGAGATCAAAATTGACACAACAAAAGCTCTCCGTTTTGACAAGGCAGTTGAATCGGTCGATAACCTTTATGAAACCGGCTCATTCAATCGGGTATCTGTCTCCTCAGAACTCTCTGAGACCAATAAAAACTCCCGACTAAGGTTTTCTCTGGATGAAAAACCCTCATCAGTTCTCCGTCTCGGTGTGCGTTATGATGAAACAAATAATGCCCAGCTTCTGCTTGATGTAAGAAATGAAAATTTCGAAGGGACAACAGGCTCAATCGGCGGCTGGCTGAAAGCAGGAAGGCGGAACAATCTGTTGAACCTTGAGTACAGCATACCCCGCATAGGGCAATCACACCTGACCATGTCCTCACGTCTTTTTTATGACCAGCATCTTTTTGAAATCCATAATCTTGATTTTTCAAAAGAGTTTTTCGGCTCTCACTCAAACGATCTCAACTATTACGGAATACAGAAGTATGGCATACACACTGCATTCGGAACGAGAATCAGAAAAAACGGTCAACTCATTGTTGATCTGACCTTGCAAAACTCTCTATCCTACGCGGCCCAAAAAGAAGCTACCCTGCTGAAAACGGCAAGTACCAACATGCTCTCTTTCGGAACACAGTTGACACTTGATTCAAGAGATAACACGATCCTGCCCTCATCGGGAAACTATACCAATCTGAGATATTCAGTTACTCCCTCACTGGAGGAGATCAATGATGCTGCATGGAAAATATCAGGCATTCATGAAGCAAATATGCAGCTCAGCAGCAACACCACCCTGCAACTCTCTGCGATGATTGGAGTGAGCAGCAGCTATACACCCCTTTCTGAGAAATTTTTTCTCGGGGGCCCCGGTACAGCATACAGCCGCCGCTTCATCGGATTGCGCGAAAACGACCTTCCCGGCAACAATATAGCCTCGGCAGGAATCCATATACGCTATAAACCGTCATTCATTCTTCTCTTTCCTACCTCCTTCCTTCTGCACTACAATGCGGGAAATGTATGGGAAAGCAGAAGTAATATTGACTTGAGCACTCTCATACACGGAGCAGGAACAAGCCTGGTATGGGAGACCCCGCTTGGTCCTGCAAGGTTTACCATTTCAAAAGCATTTGTGTTTTTTGAACCACTTCCCGCTACGGGGTCGTCATCGGCAAGATTCTCTGACACCCTCTTTTATTTCAGTCTTGGTCATGACTTTTGAGTCGAACTATTTTGTATTTTTACCTGCCTGACAGGAGTCAGGAGTGTAAAACCACTTTCATTTCATATTAAAGGACTTGCACCGCGTGGAAATATCAAAGAGACCCCACATTCTGGTCTGTAATGATGACGGCATTGAAGGCGAAGGAATACATGCACTTGCTGCGGCCATGAAAAAAATCGGTCAGGTTACGGTTGTGGCTCCGGCAGAACCGCACAGCGGAATGAGTCATGCCATGACACTCGGTATGCCCCTGCGCATAAGGAAGTTTTTCAAAAACAGCCGTTTTTTCGGCTATACAGTCTCCGGAACACCGGTTGACTGCATCAAGGTTGCTCTCAGCCATATTCTTCCCGAAAAACCCGACCTGATTGTCTCCGGCATCAACTATGGCAGTAACACCGCAACAAACACCCTCTACTCGGGTACAGTAGCGGCTGCTCTTGAGGGCGCAATCCAGGGTATAACATCGCTGGCATTCTCACTGGCAACCTATGAAAACGCCGATTTTACCTATTCCGGAAAATTTGCCCGAAAACTGGTAAAAAAGGTGCTTCTTGAAGGTATTCCTCCTGATACAATACTCTCTGTCAATATCCCGAATGTGCCGGAATCACAGATTGCCGGGGCGGTTATTACCCGGCAGGGCAATTCACGCTGGGAAGAGAGTGCTATTGAAAGAAATGATATGTACGGCAATCCCTACTACTGGCTGAACGGAACCCTGCGCTTGCTTGATCATGACATGAGCAAGGATGAATTTGCCGTACGAAAAAACTATGTGGCCATCACACCGATATGCTGCGACATGACCAACCACAGCCTGATCGGCACCCTTGAACAATGGAACCTGCAAAAATAACCACGTGAACACCTTTCTTCTTGACTACCGCCATATCCTGACTCCAAAAAAGGGATTCTCAAAACTGTTCCGGGACTACACATCCGATGGAAGTGAACGATCAACACTGATTGAGGAGAGCTTTCAGCTTGACTACCAGAAAGAGTCGGACTACTACCGCCAGCTTGGAATGCTCGGATCAAGGAGGTTCGACCGGGAAACCCTTGCAACCATGCTTGCAAAACAGAATACCCGTTTCGGATGCAGTGAACTTCACCTGAAGGAAATTGAAAAGCTCCGATCCTCTCGATGTATGGCAATTGTGACCGGTCAGCAACTCGGACTCTTTACCGGACCGCTCTATACCATCTACAAAGCCCTCACTGCCATCGTGTTTGCCGAGCGCCAGAAAGTCCTCTTTCCTGAATATGACTTTGTTCCGATCTTCTGGCTCGAAGGTGAAGACCATGACTACGAAGAGTCAGCCCACACTGCTCTCTTCTCGGAAAACAGGGTAACCCATTTTCATCAGGAGCCATGGCGCAGAATGACTGACCAGATGGTTGCCAACAGCACTTTTGGAGAGGATATCAACCGTACGGTCGAAGAGTTTCTCCGACTTCTGCCGGACTCCATACATAAAGAGCGGATAACCAGCATTCTCTCTTCGTGCTACTATCCGGGAACCACCTTTGAGATGAGCTTTGCATCCACCATGATGCAGCTCTTCAGCGAGCAGCCCCTGATACTGCTTTCCACCCAGGACCCTGACTTCAAACGCCTCTCCTCCGATATCTTTCTCAAGGAGCTCTCAACCGCACCGGCATCATCATACAATGTTGTTGCGCAGAGTTCACGACTTGAGAAGCTCGGATACGCAGCTCAAACCAAACCAAGAAGTGTCAATCTCTATTTTCTCAATACCTATGGACAGCGCCAGAAAATAGAGCACGCTGCTGACGGTGCATTTTCAATTGGTGCGGAGAAACTGCGCTACTCAAAACATCAGATGCTTGAACTTTGTCAGGACCATCCGGAGCGATTCAGCCCCAATGTTGTTCTCCGACCCATAGTCCAGGACTATGTGCTTCCAACGTTCGCAACCATTGCAGGACCAGGCGAGATAAGCTATCTGGCACAGTACCGGAAAAATTACGAGCACTTCGGCATCAGCATGCCCTTTATCATTCCGAGAGGCAGCTTCACACTGGTCGAGCCGAAAATAAGCCGCATCATGGACAAGCTGCTTCAGGTAACCGGCCGACCCGGCTTTTCGCGAAAACAGATATACAATGCTGTCTTCAGTGACCTGCAGCAACTGAAAAAAAATGCAGTAGAAATTGCTGAGAACCCTCAGCTCGATGCACTGTTTGAAGAGACAAAAGAGGAGATTCGACGGACATTTGCTGCGCTCAGACCAACCATCGCAAAGATTGACCCGACTCTTGAACCACTTCTGGCAGCCTCAACCGTTCAGGCGGAAAAAATCATCGAAGGAATTGAACAGAAAGCATGGAAGGCTAGCCGGAGAAAGCATGAAGAGCTTCTGGACCAGATCCTTAAAGCAGAGACATCACTCTTCCCTGAAGGTGTCCCCCAGGAGAGAGTGATCAATATTTTCTACTATCTCAACAAATACGGCACCGAACTGATCGATATCCTGAAAAATCTGCTGAGCGGGCACTCAACCGAGTCGCATATTATTGTTGAACTGTAGAACAAAAAGGGTCTCACCCCTCCTTCTTATCCTCTTTCTGCAGCATATGGCAGCATTTGCAAACCATACCCTGAAGCTCTTCATTGGAGGCCTCTTCGCAGATTTTGTTCACCGCCGCCTTGATCTCCTGGCGGTACAATTTGCTTTTTTGTGATTGCTGACCCCGTTTTTTATGGATATACTGCGAAACAGCAGCGGGAGTCACCCCGAGTTTTTTTGCCGCCTGCGACTGCGTCATACCGGTTTTCACAAGCTCTATAGCAAGATCCGCACGAATTTGGGGAAGATGGTACCAGACAGCTTTTTCACAGGGAAATATCACGATCAATAATCTTGGGAATTAAAAAAAGCTATCAGAAATACGTTACCGGTTTTCTGCCATGAATTACTCCTTCAAAGCCATTGCCGGCTGGAGTGTTCTTCTGCTCATGATGGTACAGTTCATACCACTGAGACGACTCAACCCTCCGGTACAATCAGATCTGCAGGCACCTGAAAACGTCAAAAAAAGCCTGAAAAAAGCCTGTTATGACTGCCACTCCACTGAAACAGAGTGGCCTGCGATTGCTTACATGGCCCCGGCATCCTGGCTGATAGCGAACAGAGTCAACATAGGACGCAATGTTCTGAATTTTTCACTATGGAACAATAATGCGAATACCACCCTGCGTAACAGGGATATACAAAAAGTTATCTTAAAAAATCCTTCACATCAAACCATCTACTACACCCTGCAACCTTCAAAAGCATTGACCCAGGAAGAGTGCAGAACAGTTCTTGACTGGCTTGAATCACGATCAAAAACAGAAACTGCCGGAATTAAAAATTAAGCGCATAACCGTCAGGATAAAACCCTTTGATGATCTCCACCACCGCTTCAGGACTCTCTTCAAGATAGATAAACTGAAGATCCTCTTCACTGATATAGCCCTTCTCCTGCAGCATGGTCTCCTTGACCCAGCGATAAAAACCGTCCCAGTAACTTCTCCCCATGAGGATAACCGGAAAGCGCTCGCTTTTGCCGGTCTGAATCAGTGTAATGGCCTCCGACACTTCATCAAGCGTACCGAAGCCTCCCGGCAAGGCTATGAACGCCTGTGCATATTTCAAAAACATCACCTTCCGGACAAAAAAATACTGAAAACTGACAAGTTTGTCCTGGTCGATATACTGATTTGGGTTCTGCTGGTTGGGAAGCTTGATATTGAAACCGATTGATACCCCTCCGGCGCTTTGAGCGCCCTTGTTTGCCGCCTCCATAACACCCGGGCCTCCACCGGTAATAACCGCAAACCCGGCCTCCGCAAGCAGACGGCCAAGCTTCTCAGCCAGAAGATATTCAGGAGTGCCTTGAGAAACCCGTGTAGAGCCGAAAACCGTTACAGCCGGACCTGCATCGGACATTGTTTCAAACCCGCTGACAAACTCTGCCATAATCTTGAAAACCCGCCATCCGTCAACCATAAAATCACTTTCACGGTTAAATCTGGGATGCTTTACCGTAAGCCCGTGTTTCTTTCCATCCTCGTCAGAAGAACTTTGTGCCGTTTTCATACTCATCAACTCCTTTATACCGGATGATGCAGTGCAAGAAAATTTCTGATGATTTTTTTCCCTTCGGCTGTCATAATCGATTCAGGATGAAACTGAACTCCATAGAGCAGCAACTCTTCGGAATCCATTCCCATAATGATACCATCCTCGGTCCAGGCTCGAATGGCAAGCGTACCAGGCAGTGTTTCCCTCTCAACAACAAGCGAGTGATACCGGGTAGCAACAAAAGGGTTGTCAACCCCGGCGAAAATCCCCCGGTTATCGTGATAAACCAGTGAGGTCTTGCCATGCATGATGCTGGCTGCCCGTACGACCTTACCGCCAAGAGCCGCTCCGATAGACTGGTGACCCAGACAGACCCCGAGAAGTGGAATACGTCCCTTTACCGCATGAATCAGCGGTACCGACACGCCTGCATCATCAGGAGTGCCAGGCCCCGGTGAGATAACAATCTTCTCCGGAGCTCTCGCTATAATCTCCTCAACAGAGAGCTCATCATTGCGATAGACCTCAACCATTTCACCGGACTCCCCGATATACTGGACAAGGTTATAGGTAAAAGAGTCATAGTTGTCAACAACAAGAATCATGAATATCCGCTTATACGTTAAAATAGCTTTAATGTACGTTCTGTTCCGGCAACAAAACGGAACATGGCCTCGTATGATGTGCTCATCACAACCTGACGACGCTCCATCACCTTTCTTGCCGTCTGAACCGCACGCTCAATCTCGTAGGGCTCAAATCCATTATAACCTCCCCAGGAGAAAGAGGGCACCTCCTTCGGGGGGAAGCCTCCGCCAAAAATATTGGCTCCGGTTCCAACAACAGTTCCGGTGTTGAACATAGAGTTGATGGAGCTTTTGCCGTGATCCCCCATCAGCAGTCCGAGAAACTGCATACCGGTCATCTGTTCCCGCCCGTTGAGCAAAAGAGTGATCCGGCTGTAATTATTTTTCAAGTCACTTGTATTGGTTCCTGCTCCAAGGTTACACCATGATGAGATATAGGAGTGACCAAGAAAACCATCGTGCTGTTTGTTGGCAAAAGGTTCAATAATGGAGTCTTCAACCTCGCCGCCGACTCTTGAGGCGGTGCCGATGGAGACATTGCTGTAGATTTTCGCACCAATTTTAGCCCGTGACCAGGGAGCCAGATAGACATTCTGCATCAGTACTGCCTGGGGGTCCACAACAGCACCTGCACCAACAGCCACAAATCCGTCATCGGCATCAAGCACCGCTCCGGCACGCACAACAGCCCCCGGCCCGATGTAAATATTTGAACGATTTACAATAGCTGCGCCCGGATGAACATCACCTTCAATTCGACCGAGTTCAAGTGTTGCTCCGTCCCGCTGAAGTTCATCGGTGTGAAAGGCAATAACATCCCAGATGTTACTCAGCACCCTGAATCCCGTAACCGCTTCTGTTACAATCTCTGAGGCAATCCTGCGGGTATCAATCAGGTCCGGCATCATACCACTCTCATCGGTGATGAGACTCCTGCTTACCCTGGCAAAGAGCAGATCACTCCCCTGCATATATCCCTTGCCCTGTTCAATGGTGCCATCAATAAGTATAGCGGCTGCGGTCTCCTCACAGACAAGCCGGCCATTGACAAGCAACAGATCATCCTCAACGACTCTGTTGACCATGCAATCAGGGTGCTGCTCCGCATAGAAAGGGGCAAGATAGTGGCGGAGATGCCAGGTCAGGGTAACTTCACCCCTGGTGAAGTGCTCAAATTTTTCGCGGAGGGAGCGAAAACCGGTATAAAGGCCGTAAACCGGCTTGAGGTTAACAAGAGGCTTCAGCTCATGAGCCCTGATGTCTTCAAAGATGATAACCTGCATTCTGCAAATGGCCTGTTTTAACTATATCCTCTCTGTAACTGAATCTTGCCATATCTCTGCACCGCAAAGCACTGGCCATACCTGATCCATAAACAGATAACCCTCACAAGGTACGACAAATAGAGAAAGATTTGCAATTTGAGAGATCAGTGGATGGTCGCCATAAAAAAGTATTGTGCTATTTCCGAACAGCCGGGTCGCAAAGCATCGTAATTCCACCAGGAACAACCGATATGGCAACCCTGCCCTGAATATCATCATAGACCTCCCCGTCCATATGCATGACATCAGGCGCTGTCAAGGTGACTTCAACAGCTTTCGCCTTGCAGTAGATCACTTTCGGATCACTGATCTGGGTTCCGCTGAGGTATTTGAAAACATAGGGGAAAAACTCGAGCCTCGTGATCCCCTTGAGAATACAGACATCAAGCAAACCATCCGCGATCTCGGCATGAGGTGCAATCCTGAACTTTCCACCTTCAACTTTGCCATTCGAAACCGAAAAAGCAAAAACAGGCTCATCAAGCTCCAGAACAGAGTGTTCAAGTGTGATGGTAATCTTCATTTTAGGAGCAGAATAACCTTTAAGCACACTCAAAAGAGCATAGAGATAGGCAAGCTCTCCTTTCAACCAGGGCGCACCTTTGACACTCTTTGCCACCCTGCCGGTAAATCCGATACCCAAAGAGTTGATGAAATAGCGGGAATCAGAATTTGCAAATACTACTCTTCCAATATCAACAGCACGACTACCGGAATCAAAAAAATGGCGAATACCACGCCTCGAAATGTTGCCGGGATTGAGTGTTTTGATAAAATCATTGCCCGAACCAAAGGGGAGAATACCGACCGTGACCCCTTCGCCAGCGACCGCATTGACAACTTCATGGAGCGTTCCATCACCTCCGCATGAAATGAGGCAGGTACTCTGACAGATTTCAGCACGGGCAATCACTCCGGCATGGCCTGCATAAGAGGTTGAAACCATAACCGACTCCTCGCTCTCGGTCACAAGAGCTTCAAGCCATTGTGACTTCCGGATGGCTCGGCCTTTATCTGCTGCGGGATTAAAAATAAATAGGTAACGGGAATGGTTCGTCATCCTGGGTAGAAAGAAATAATATCTGCTGAAATTCAGTGCTGTGCAAGATACGGGTAATGCTCAAACATCCTCTGAAGAATCTCCGCGCACGCCGTTGAAAGCTCCTTGGCTACAGCCTCAAAATCCTGAAAAGTACCGTAGTAGGGATCAGAGAGCTCTTCACCGGCTCGCCCATCAACAAACTCCATCACCCCGTGAATCTCCGGCTTCTTTTGAGAAGAAAAAAAAGTGCTGACCTCCTCAAAATTTTCATGATCCATGGTAAATATCCAGTCATGCTCATGCAGATCAAGATCCCATGCGCAGCGGGCTCTTGCTGAAGAGATATCTATACCAAAAGGTTTGAGCGCAGCTATGGCACGATCATCCGGCGGCGACCCCTCCTGATAACTGACTGTACCGGCGGAACCGACTGAAAAAAAGTGCTGAAGGTCATGGCGGACAAGCAAATCGAAAAACAGAGCTTCGGCCATGGGAGAACGACAGATATTTTCATAACAGATAAAAATAATCCTGACAGGCATAGACTCAAAAGGAAGTGAACTTATTACAGCAAAAGATGGTCACTTAAAAAGATAACGATTTTGCGACCACTTTCACTGTCAGGAAGGAGCAATGCAGAAGCTGGTATTTTTGGCTGAACTACGCAAATTTCATTGAAATTCCTTGAAATAGTGGTAATATTACATCCGTTAACACGCACACAACTGAAGTAACAACAAAGCATAATAACAGATAAGTAGTACCACAATGAATACCCAAGCAGAACTGAACAAGAAGTCCACCCTCGAATTCGAAAAAGAGATTGCAGAGCTTAAGACCCGGATTGCGACACAGGATATGGAACTCACAAGAGTCTCGACCGCAATATCAGAAAAAACAACAGCCCTTCGCAATCTGCTCGATCAGATATATGCCCTGGAAATAGATACCAATATCAAAAGAGTGATGACCGACTCCTGCCTCAGCTTGATTGAGACCGAAACTATTGAAAAACGGCTGAACATCGAACTGACCGAGTCTGACTCTCTCTTTTTATCGCGGCTCCAGAAAAAACATCCTAACCTTAACCAGCGAGAACTGAGAATAAGCCTGCTGGTAAAACTGAACTACGACACACGAGAGATTGCACGCTCTGTCGGCATAACGACCAGAGGTATGGAAAGCATCCGCTACAGAATGCACAAAAAGCTCTCACTCGGCAAACATCAGTCAATCAAGACCTACCTCTCCGATTTCGCTGTATCACTGTAAACTGTTGAACAGCAGCATGCAGATGTAAAAAGCTTCATCCTACACTGAAGCTTTTTACATACTCTCGACTCCGGTTGTAATCTCCCGGCAATAATAGCAACGTATCCACTGCGCCTTCATTGATAGCCCGTCAAACAGGGCTTAATAACAGCGAGGTATTTATTTTGCCAAAAAAAAGTATTAACCTGCCTTTAAATACTCTCCATTGATAGCGTCGGAGGGCAATCTCACTGTGCAATGATGACGAGCACAAACTGCCGGAAATTTCCTTATAGAGACATCGAAACAACAGTTGACTTTATCCGGGTCAATAACCAATAACAGTGACCGACAGAGGAAGGTAACATGTCAAACCGTAGTGTAGGAGTCGGGTTCAGTTCCCATGTCGATTCCTTTTCCGCAGGAAAAGAAGCTGCTCTTCAGGCCACAGAAAAACTCGACAGCAAACCCAAGGTCCTTATAGTATTTGGTGCCATGCGGTTTGATCATCGTGCTCTTCTTGCGGGTATCTCTTCTGTTGCTGGAGGTATCCCCATGGTTGGGGGAACAACTGCCGGTGAAATTTCAACTGCCGGATTTTCAACAGGATCAGTCGTTATCATGGCGCTCTGTAATGATGATCTCGAGTTTGTTACCAGTATGGGCCATAACATGAGTACCGGTGAAGCTGCTTGCAGTATGGAAATGGCCAGCGATATACTCGACAAAGTCCCTCTGCCTTCCAATGCATCTCTTCTTGTTTTCCCTAACGGTATGGGCGGTGATGGACACAAGGTTCTCGATGGCCTGCAGTCTGTTTTAGGGAAGGATTTTGAGATTACCGGAGGATGCCTTGGCGATGATGAAAGATTTGAAAGTACCTATCAGTACTATAATGGAATGGTCTACAAGGATGCCATCGCCGGATTAATGGTAATCGGAAATAACAGGTTCAAAACAGGCATCGGTGTTCGAAGCGGCTTCACCTCAATAGGAAACAGCTTTGTTTGTACATCTTCTGACGGCAATGTCGTAAAAGAGTTCGAACACACCAATGCACTTGAGCTCTATAAGGATTTTCTCGGGGAAGAGCGAGCAGCAAGACTTCCTGCCGTTTGCCTTGAATATCCGTTTGGTATCATTGACAACACCACAACCGGCAGTGGTGAGAACCTGTTTCAATTACGCTGCGGATTATCCGTCGACCATGATAAAGGGACAATTTCACTCGCCGCATCTATTCCTGAAGGGAGCGAAGTAACCCTGACTACCGCCTCACGAGGCGATATCATCAACGGAGCAAGGGAAGCGGCAGAGCAGGCCATGAAGTCACTCGAAGGAGCAACCCCCCTGGCAGTGATTATGTTCAGTTGTGTCGGAAGGAAGCTTGTTCTTGGACGGCGAATCCAGGAGGAGGTTGATGCTGTACGGGAGTGCATCGGCCTCGATGTGCCGCTGGCCGGATTTTATACCTATGGAGAGATCGGACCTATAGACAAAACAAATAAAAAACTTTCATCCGTAAAATTTCACAATGAGACCGTTGTTCTGTGGGTGCTTGGAAAAGCATAGAGAGTTGTGCCCCACACCATAACTTTTTTTCAAAAAAAGGTCATGATAGAGACAGAATACCATAATCTGCAACAGCGGATCATTGAACTTGAGGCTGCCTCACTCAGAAGCAACCGGATCGAACAGGAGTTGCGGCAGAAGCAGGCAACTCTCCTTGAGCAAAATATCAAGCTGATCAAGAAATCCATTGAACTTTCAGATATCAAACGCCAGCTTGAAGATAAAAACTACGAGTTGGGATTGTCGCAGTTACAACTGGAAGAGGCATTAAACTCTTTGCTTGAAAGCCAGAACACGCTCAATTCGGTTCTGGTCAACAGTCCGGATACCATAATTGCCGTTGACAGTGATCATTGCATAACCTATATCAACCGAAACCTCCCCGGTCACCCGGATTCTCTTCAGATTGGTCTGCATCTCTGTGAACATCTCCTTGAGGCTGATCATGGCAACAACTATCATAAAACAATAGAACAGGTTTTTGCTACCGGCGAACAGGCTCTCATTGAATGTAAACTCTCTGTTCCTCAGGGTGAACCCCTTGATATCGAATCACGTTTCGGTCCATGCATGATCCAGGGAAAGGTCACCTCCGTTACCATACTCTTTTCAGATATTACCGGGCGAAAGCAGATGGAAAATCAGCTAAAAATAATGCTGAGTGATCTCGAACGCTTTAACCGTGTTATGATTGGTCGTGAACTGCGCGTAATAGAGCTGAAAACGATGATTACCGAGCTGCGCCGTACTCTCGGAAAATATACCGGCAATAGTACAGAGATACCCTCTCATGAAAATGATGACCTGCTGCAAGGTTACATGATCGATTATGAATATTTACAGAAAGAAGAGCATAGCGAAGAGAGAAATCCCCTTCAGGATATTAACCTCTACAAGGAAAATCAGCGAGATGTACTGCTCAACCTGATTGAAGATGCGAACATGGCAAGAAATGAGTTGCAAGAGATCAACCGCAAACTCGAAGAGAAGGTCAGGGAAGCACGGGAAGCCAATGCGGCTAAAAGCCAATTTCTGGCCAATATGAGTCATGAGATCCGCACACCGATGGGTGGCGTGATCGGCATGTCAGATTTGTTGATTGATACAAAGCTTGATTCCGAGCAACGTAAATATGTGGAGACCATTATCAGCAGCGGTCAAAACCTGCTGGAGATCATTAACGATATTCTTGATTTTTCCAAGATAGAGGCTAACTGCCTTGAACTTGACATTGTTGATTTTGATCTGCTTGAGCTCCTTGAAAATGTATGCAGCATGCTTGGTTTTGAAGCACAGGCCAAAGGGATCGAATTAACCATTGTAACCGGAAGAAATTTGGCCCTTGCCCTTAAAGGCGATACGGTAAGAATCCGCCAGGTGCTTGTCAACCTTATTGGTAATGCCATAAAATTTACCCATCATGGCGATATTGTCGTAAGTGTCATGACTGCGGAGGAGAGCCCAACAGATGCAGTGATCCGATGCACCGTCAAAGATACCGGTATCGGGATAGCACCTGAAAACATGCACTCCATATTTAAACCCTTTGTTCAGGCTGATGGCTCGACAGTAAGAAAATACGGAGGCACCGGTCTCGGTCTCTCCATATCAAACTATCTTGTCAATAAAATGGGTGGTGGAATCACGGTTGAAAGTGAGCCGGGAAAAGGCTCTCTTTTCAGCTTTGACATCAGGCTCGCAAAGCAGGATAAATCTCCCGAACCCCTCGTCCTGCCAAAAACCGGAACTGCTGACGCAAGAATACTGATCGTCAACAGCAATCAAAATGCGCTCGGGATGCTCTGCGATCTTCTTGATTCCTGGAAGTGTAACTCTACCGCTGCTGAGAGTGTCGAATCATGCCGGGCATTAATCAAAAGCAGCCGAAACACTCAGGAGACCACTCAACCCTGGGCGACCATTATTCTTGATATCAACATCCAGGAGAGAGCCGATGAACTTGACCTGTTACTGGATGAACTGAATGCATTGAGCCCATGCCCGGTGATCATGCTTGCATCAACCGTCAAGTACAGAGAGATCAAACAACATTTCGCTTCAAAAGTTTTCAGAATACTCCAAAAGCCTGTCCGGCGTATAGAACTGTTCAATGCCATTACCGATGTTCTCGATTCCGAAAACGGGGAGAAGAGGGCTCCGGATGAGGAGCAACTCATAACGGAGCAAACAGAGTGTGCATCATCCGGAATGTTCAAAATCCTTCTCGTTGAAGACAGCCCAGTCAATCAGAAGGTCGCGATCTTTATGCTGCATAAACTGGGTCAATCTCCCGATCTGGCTTCAAGCGGAAAAGAGGCTCTGGAGGCTATGCGCAATAAAACGTATGATCTTGTGCTTATGGATTGCCAGATGCCGGAAATGGACGGATATGAAACAACAAGAACTATCAGAACAAACCGCATGCTCTGCACAACTCCTGATGTTCTTATTGTGGCAATGACCGCAAATGCCATGATCGGTGACCGGGAAAAATGCATAAACTCAGGAATGGACGACTATATCTCCAAACCGATCCGCACCGCTGATCTTGAAGCTATTCTTGACAAATATCTGCGTGAGAAAAGTTGTTGATCCCTGACATCATGCGCCGCTCACACTAAAGCTTTTTACATTTACGAACTCGCGAATTCCATACAGGGAGAGCTCACGGCCATATCCGGACTCTTTGACACCTCCGAATGGCATGGCCGGATCCGATTTGACCATACTGTTGATAAAGCAGCTCCCTGCGTCCAGTTGATCAGCAAGCGCAAGCGCTCGATCGACATTTTGAGAAAAAACTGCCGAACCCAAACCATAAGGGGTATCATTAGCGATATAAACCGCTTCATTGTCATCGTGGGCCTCAATAAGGGTCGCAACCGGCCCGAAGGTCTCCTCACTGTATGTCGCAATCCCCTTGCTAACTCCTGAGAGCAGAGTAGGAGGATAAAAAAATCCTCGACCTGAAGGGAGTTCACCGCCGCAGAGCAGCCTTGCCCCGCCGGCAACGCTCCGAAGAACCTGCTGATGAAGCTGAAGTCGAAGATCCGCGCGTGCAAGCGGGCCAACTTCAACCGCTGGATCAAAAGGATCACCCATCACGGCAGAGGAGATACGCTGCAAAAGAAGGTGTTCAAACTCGGGGAATACCCGGGAGTGCACAATAAACCGTTTGGCGGAAATACAGCTTTGCCCACTGTTCAGCAGTCGCGAAGCGGCACAGATAGTAACGGCCCGGTTAAGATCCGCATCATCAAGCACGATATAGGGGTCACTGCCGCCAAGCTCAAGAACACTTCTTTTCAGCGCCCTGCCGGCCTTTTCGGCAACTGCCCGGCCGGCAGCAGTGCTACCTGTCAGTGAAACGCCCTGTACAGCAGGGTGATCAATCATGAAACCGCTGAGCCGGTCAACATCTTCGAGATCTGTATGAACTGCCCGGTAGAGGTGTTCCGGAAACCCTGCATCACGGAAAAGCTGTTCAATGGCAATGGCTGAGCCAGTAACATTGGGCGCATGCTTGACCAGAACAGCGTTGCCTGCCATAAGTGCGGGCACTGCAAACCGGAATACCTGCCAGAAGGGGAAATTCCAGGGCATGATACCGAGTACAAGGCCGATTGGCTCAAATTTAACGACTCCCTTTGCCCCACCATCAAGCTCACTCAGTTCATGCGTTAAAAACGACTCGGCATGCTCAGCGTAGTAGTCGCAGACCAGTGCGGATTTCTGCACTTCTGCAACCGCCTGTGACAGCGGCTTGCCCATTTCAAGAGTTATCAGTGCAGCATGCTTCTCTTTTTCCGCACGCAGAAGAGCAGCAAGCTGCTTCATCAGCTCACCGCGCCTCGGCAGGATAACCTTTCTCCATGAACGATAGTCGCTCCCGGCAAGAGCTATTACTTCTTCAATATGGTCTGCTGTCATAACGGAATATTCGGCAATCGGTTCTTCCGTAGAGGGATTGACGGTAGTGATCATTGGGCTTGACAGTTCATTATGGTTAATACGCTGTTCGACAAACAAAATATAAAGCAAAAAGAGATCGCTGGAGCTGTGCTCTCACTCCAGAGTGCAATAAAGAGCAAGATAACTCTCATAACGTGCCGGATCAATGCCTCCAGCATCAACTGCCCTCTGAACTCCGCATTCCGGTTCCTGGGTATGCGAACATGAAGAGAACGCGCACTCAGGCATAAACTCAAGAAACTCCCTGAAATAAAAGCGCAGATTTTCCCTTGTGATATCTGAAAGATTAAACTCCCGGATTCCCGGAGTATCAATAACATATCCTCCACCGGGAAGAGCGAGCATCGCTGAATTACTTGTAGTGTGAACCCCTTTTCCCGTCTTCAGATTGGTTCTTCGGGTTTTGAGCTGTTTCTGGCCAAACAGCAGATTGATCAGGGTTGATTTTCCGACTCCAGAGTGACCGCTGAATGCTGAAAGTTTGCCGGTAAGGGCCTCTCGAAGTAGCTTGAGTGTGCCCGGATCATTGGCTGTAGTATATAAAACAGAGTATCCGAGTCTCTCGTAGGGCTCCATCAGCTCTTCGGTCAGGGGAGTGTCGGCAAGATCCATCTTGTTTACAACAATAAGCACATCAAGCTGCTCTGACTCAGCGAAGACCAGATAACGATCAACAAGACGAGTGCTGAGTGGAGGATCAAAGGCTGATACGACAACGACCAACTGATCAATATTGGCAGCAATGACCTGGATTTTTTCCTTACTGCGATTTCGGCGAATATCCCGTTTTCTTGTCAGAGCGCTATAGCGATGCTTCACCAGTGTAATAACCGCTTCAAACAGCTCTGTACCGGTCTCGGTAATCTTCAGTTCAACCCGGTCACCTACAGCAACAAGAGAGGTATCCTCATTTTCACTCTTTGTTCCGGGATAAGTGCGGCTTCGGAAAGCGCGTCCATCATCAGAAACCACTGTATAGGTTGATCCGGTCGCTTCGGTAACAAGGCCGCAGCATGTCCCGACAAGCTCATTTTTCAGTTCCATAAATATCAAAATAGCATAATAACGTCTTACCAGTTTCCAATATGGGCAACGCTATAAATTGTCATGAGCGCAATCCTATCCAATATCAGCCAGCGTAACTCTGTCACGATAATAACGCAGATAGTGAGCTCTGATCGCACTATGTTCTGCAGCCCTTAACTGTGAGTCCTCTTCAACAATCCTGAATGCTGCTGAGCGAGCCGACTGCATGATATCGAAATCTCTCGTCAGATCAGCAATCCTCAAGCCACTCAAGCTTCCGGATTGCTCTTTTCCCAGAATATTTCCAACGCCCCGTATTCTTGCATCAATTTCCGAAATAATAAATCCGTCAGTAGTTGATACCATTGCATCCAGTCTCTCCCGGGCTTCCATCGTCGGTTTTGAGCAAATCAGAAAGCAGGTTGATCGATGCTCTCCTCTGCCAACACGTCCCCGGAGCTGATGGAGTTGTGCAAGTCCGAACCGCTCTGCATGCTCAATAACCATAACCGTTGCATTCGGAACATCAACACCTACTTCAATAACTGTTGTACCGACAAGGAGATCGAGTTCTCCCCGGCGGAACTGCTCCATAACTGCCTCCTTGAGATCAGGGGTCAATTGGCCGTGAATCAATCCAAGACGAAGATCAGGAAAAACCGATGAAGAGAGCTCATCAAAGCTCTCCACGGCAGCTTTCAGATCCATCTTTTCCGACTCCTCAACAAGAGGATAGACAATATAGCCTTGTCTTCCTGCCGCCACCTCACTGCGGAGATAATCATAGACCTTTGTGCACTCTTTTTCATATCGTATCAATGTTTCGACAGGCCTCCTTCCTGCAGGCATCTGGCGGATAACCGAAACATCAAGATCACCAAATACCCCCATACTGAGGGTCCGCGGAATCGGAGTAGCGGTCATCAAGAGAACATGCGGGTTGGCAGCCTTCTCCCGGAGAGCCTTGCGCTGAAGCACCCCGAAGCGATGCTGTTCGTCAATAATAACCAGCCCGAGCCCTGCATAGCTCACCTCACCCTCAATCATAGCGTGAGTTCCGACTGCGATGTGCAGCTCTCCCGAGCCAAGTGCCTCAAGAAGAGCCTGACGCTCTTTTTTTCGCTGCTTCCCGGTCAGAAGACCAACCCGCAGCCCAAGCGGCTGAAAAAAACGTTTCATGGAGAGATAGTGCTGAACGGCAAGGATTTCGGTCGGAGCCATAAAGGCCGACTGCAGGCCATTATCAGCAGCAAGAGCCATCGCAAACATGGCTACAATGGTTTTGCCTGAACCGACATCCCCCTGCAGCATCCGGTTCATAGGGCTTCCACTTCTGAGATCGCGATAAATTTCTCGGATCACCTGTTTCTGGCCGTCCGTCAATTCATAGGGAAGAGTACGATAGAGCTGTTCCGTCACAACCCCGGAATGGGTGAACACCGCGGCGCACCTGTTATTTTTCAACTCGCAATGGCGCAGGGCAAACATCAACTGGGCATAAAAGAGTTCAGTCCACTTCATCCGGTAACGGGCAAGCTCAAGTGCCTTGTGCGAAGAGGGGAAATGAATTTCACGATAGGCTTCAGCAAGCGGAAGAAGGTTACAATCCGAAAGAAGAGCGGCACTGAGATTCTCTTCACTCTTGACCGTATACTCATCATAAGCACGGGCAACAAGCGTGCGCATCTGTTTTGAGCTAAGGCCGGCCTGCTTCATAGCATCACTTGTCGGGTAGATCGGAATAATCCGTCCGGTATGGTAGAGATCAAAATCACTGATCTCTCCTTCCTGAGACTCATGGGGTGATGAGGTGAGCCGATCGTAATCGGGATGCTGCATCTGCGCCTGACGTCCGAAATAGTTCACTTTACCATAGACGGCAAGCGCATCTCCCGAAACAATACTGCGTGAGAAATAACGGACGCCCCTGAACCAGGTAAGTTCCAGCACACCAGTTGTATCACCAAGCCATACCTTGAAGCGCGCCTTTCCCGGATGAGATCCCTCAAGCTGTGTTTTCAGAACGGTGCCGACAACCGTCACCGTCTCGCCCTCTGCAATATCCTTGATGCTTTTCATGGCACTCCGGTCGAGATAACGGCGGGGAAAGTAATTAAGGAGATCATCAACCGTTGAGATTCCAATCTCCTCAAGAATTGAAGTCTTTTTTGAGCCGACACCCTTCAGATAGGTTATTGATGTAGAACCGGTCATATTAAAAGGTTGTATCTGGAGATGATTTCTTGTATATTTGCACCTTTACCATTTTACATGGCAAGCCATTTCATTTATTGTACGACAAAGTCAACGAAAGTCATGAAACAAGATATTCACCCAAAGTATACAAGCGTCACCGTCAACTGCGCAAACTGCGGCAACAGCTTTGAAACCCGCTCTACCAGACCGACAATCAAAGTTGATATCTGCAACAACTGCCATCCGTTCTATACCGGAAAGCAGACCCTTGTTGACACCGCTGGACGCGTTGAACGTTTCAACAAACGCTTCGCTAAATCCACAGCAGCACAGACAAGCACCAAGTAAAGGGCACCTGTCGGCAAATCAGCACTAACCCATAGGAACAGTTATGAGTGTCAGGGATGTTGCTCAGAAGAGTGAGCAGAAAATGAAAAAGACCATTGAGGCATTTCAGCATGAACTTGCTTCAATAAGAACGGGCAAGGCAACTACTGCGCTGCTTGATCGTGTCAAGGTTGATGCCTACGGTCAGCAGATGCCCCTCAAACAGGTTGGAAACGTAGGTGTGCTGGATGTTCATACACTCATGGTTCAGGTCTGGGACAAGTCAATGGTTTCAGCAACTGAAAAAGCCATCCGTGATGCAAACCTCGGCCTCAATCCTTCCGCCGATGGTCAGAACATCAGGGTAAGCATTCCTCCTCTGACTGAAGAGCGCCGCAAAGAGTTTGTAAAGCTCACCAAAAAATTTGGTGAAGATTCAAAAGTATCGCTCCGCAATCTCCGTCGCGACATGATACATGAGATTGAAAAACTCGAAAAAGATAAAGCCATCAGCGAAGACGACAAAAATCGCGGAAAAAAAGAGGCTGATGAGCTGCTGCATAAATCCGAAAAACAGCTTACCGAAATAATGACAGCCAAAGAGAAAGAGATCATGGATGTATAATTGGCTGAACATGAAACGCACTGAACATTAAAAAAGCCGGTATCAATCCGGCTTTTTTAATCTCCTCCAAATGAGCTTTTACCCTTCAAAATACTCCTTCATCTTCCTGAACACCTCTTTTTTACCGAGCAACCCGCTGATCATACCGAGCACCGTTGCAGCTCCAGCAGCAAAAAAGAGCGGACGGGCGGAAATATTGTTGGTATAGTAGATTGCGGGAATGCCCCGCTCTTTGGCAAAGCTGTCGAGTGATGTGGTACCGATCACCAGATCCGGCTTGTACTCCACAACTGCCTGCATATCCTCTTCAAGATATTTCCGGTATCGGATCTCTGTGCCGAGCATGGAGAGCACCTTGTGATCCTCCTCACCAAGCGCCATTCTTGCAATTGAGGTAGATGCATAGGGGACTTCAAGCCCCGCCTCAAGCAGAAGACGCACAACAGGCAATTCATTTCCCTCATAACCGGCAACAATAACCCGACCCTTAAGGTGTTTGAACTGCGCAAAAACTTCCCGTGACTTCCGAGCCTCCTCTTCAGCAACAGCTCTCACTGAAACCGGGTCAAGACCAAGAGCATCTCCGACACGACCTATCCACTGCGCTGTAGCGTTGGCTCCGATCGGGTTCCCTTTAACAATTTTAGCACCACGCTCTTCAAACAGCGAAGCGGTTCTTTCGTAAAACGGATGAAGCACCGCACAAGCCTCGGCCTGCCCTGCCTCGATATAATCCTCCAGCGCTGTGCCAGGAAGAACAATCACCGATTCCACACCGATTTTCTGAAGCACCGCACCAATAGTCATGGCATCAACCGGGAAAATCTCTCCCAGCACCACCAGCGATTTTGGCTTTTTCGGAGCATCAAAATTCCCGAACCGTTTCAAAAGAGTAGCTACGGCAACATCCTTTGCCTCAGGATGCGTCCTGATCTGAAAAGCAGGCAGCCGCACAAGCAGCACTTCAGCATTACCTGCTTTCCTGGGAAGAAGCTCCTCGGCAATTCCCGCAGTTTCAGCAACACAGGTGCTGACAACTGGAATAAACCGCACAGACGGGTCTTTGGCAATCTCTTCGATAGTCTTGCGCAGATCATCAATCATGGTACCACCGGATATCTGCACATTCATCAGCTCCGGAGAGATAATGGATTTGCGGGCTGCATAAAAATGGGAGACAAACGTCAGCCCGTAGAGACAACCCTGGTCAGCAGCAAGACAGACCTGAACACCGTCGATTCTTGTCAATACCCTCAACCCGCCGAATGCCGGGCACATGGACTGCGGGTGCAAGGTGCTACAACTCTTTTTTTCCATGAAGAACTACCCTCTTTATAACATGTTGGATATAGGCGCTGACAACCATTTTTTTCGGCATCCCTTTCAGATATACTGCCGCTTGCTCTCTTTCTGAAAACTTTCCCGTCATAAGGCGAAAGTATTTCACACCTCCGGCAAATGCCGGCCAGATAAAGGTAGCGATACCTTTCGAACGCAGCAAAGCACTCTCTTTGCGGGCAGTACTCTCGGAACGAAAGGTTGCAACTATAAGGGTGAACTCCCCTTTTTCAAGCACGACAGAGTCCTCAGTTCCTCCCTGAAAAGATGGAGCTGCCCCGGAGCTGACATCGCTCCTTTCTACAGGTGCGGCTGAAGGCACCGGAGGGGAAAGCTGCTCTGCTGCAACAGCTTGCAAAACCACATCTGCGATTTGTCGGCCATAGAACACAGAAAGCAAAATGCCTGCTGCAATAACTGCAGTAACAAGAAATGCATAAGGAGAGATATTGCGATGGGAGGATGCATGAACGCTATCAGACTGAGTAACAACGACCTCATCCAGATCCTGATACTCCCTGTTCAGAAGCGCTTCCAGAGAGCTGTCCGCAACAAACCCGTATACTCCCTTTTCCAGAGAGAACCGGCCAAATCCATTAAGTAAAAGCTCCCGCTTCTCCTTGAACGCCCGACCAAACACTTTAGCAAGGCTGCTCGCAAAGCGTTCAGCCTCACCGGGAGCCATACCAACTCTCGCAACAGCAATAAGCCGTGCATTATCGTTGCCGAATAACTCTCTCTCGAATATCAGCCTGTTACCGGGAGGAGTATAAATTGTACCGGCAACGGTAATCTTTTTAACCGGCGGCAACGGCATGACCGCAAACCGGCCAAGACCTTTTATGGAGAGCTTTCCATGCTCAAGAAGCTCGGCAACCATGGCTCCTGAAAAGCTGTTCAGAAAACGATGAACATCTTGAGTATCAGTCGCAAGCAGAATCGCCAGTTCCTCTATAAAATCATGGTTGGTCATAACATCAGCCTTGAGAACGCGAGCGCTAAACGCATTGCGGTGAATGAAAAACGAATATAACACTTCCACCCATAAAAGTGCCAACCACCCCCGGTTCAATAGCGTATCACCTCCGCCGTCATCCCGAACAACGAGAGGGATCTCCTGTTCTTCGGCATCCACTGACGGATATTGCTCTCCCGGGAAGCCGGAATCGAAACGACACATCGGAACTCACCGCCATTAAGAGTAAAGAATCAGCGGGTATTAGAGAATGATTTGCTTTATTACAGCATACATTTTTACGGTCACCTATCCTGTTTGCCAGTATGAGCAATGAGATTCTCTCGGTCAGTGAATTGACACTGCAGATCAAAACAGGACTTGAAACCCTGTTTCCTTTTGTCAAGCTCAAAGGTGAAATATCAAACTACAAAAGGCACAGCTCCGGTCACAGTTATCTGACACTGAAAGACGATGGAGCCCAGATCCCTGCAATTATCTGGAAAAACACCGGTATCAGGCTCGGTGTAGAACTTAAGGACGGCATCAATGTTGTAGCTGAAGGGCGTCTTGAAGTCTATCCGCCATCCGGACGATATCAGCTCATCTGTACCGCTGTGACTGCTGCCGGAGAGGGCGCTCTTCAGCAGGCATTTGCAGAGCTTCTGCAAAAACTTGCTAAAGCCGGATACTTCGGTGCCGAAAGGAAAAAAGCTGTTCCCGCAATACCTGAAACCATCGCACTCATAACCTCCTCCACCGGAGCAGTTATTGAAGATATGAGCAAGGTGCTCGACCGAAGATTTCCGGCAGCACGAGTCCTGCTCTATCCGGTAAAGGTTCAGGGAACCAACGCGGCCGGGTCAGTAGCAGCAGGAATTGCTTATTTCAACTCAACAAAAAACCCTTCACACCGACCGGATGTTATCATTATAGCGCGTGGAGGGGGCTCTCTTGAAGACCTGCAGGCCTTTAATGACGAGATCGTCGCTGATGCCCTCTACAACTCAACCATACCGGTAATCAGCGCCATCGGCCACGAAACGGATTTGACCATCGCGGATATGGCCGCTGATCTCAGGGCTGGAACACCCTCAATTGCAGCAGAACTTGCCGTGCCCGATACAGGGGAGCTTCTCCGCCGGATTGATAACCTGCTATCAAAACAGGAGCGTGCAGTGCTGAGCAATGTGGAAGGCGCAGAACGTCAGATCTACTCTATCTGCAGCAGCTACGCATTCAATCGCCCTCCTCTGCAGATGCAGCAGTTTGAAGAGCGGATCACGACCCTTCTTGAGCGGTCAGGAAAAACAATCCGGAACATTTTCAATGAAACGGTTGTACGCTACGCATCCATCCATCAGCAGCTCACACTGCTTGATTACAGAAAAACACTTGAACGAGGCTATGTACTGGTCAAAAAAGAGGGGCAATTTATGACCGGCATCACCGAACTGCACCCATCAGACAGGGTAGATCTGCTTTTTCACGAGGGAACCCTGCCCGCCGTGATAAGCAGCGATGCGTAAATGTTGAATGTTGGATTCCGGATTAAAAAGGAAGATTTTTTGCCACGAAATACACGAAATCACACTAAAAGAAGAGGTTGAAAAGATTTTCGGTTTTGAATTATAAATTGTTGGAATGTAAAAGGGCTGGTGTCATCCCGAACGAAAGAGAGGGATCTCTGTTCATTGCGCAGGGATAAAAAGGGATAGTTTTTGCATTGAGGTGTAGAGGCGATCCTGCGTGTTCGCCCTCTTGGAAATGAGGACTGAGGGGTTAATTCCTCTTCGTCGTTGCGGTCCCGAGACACCTTGTTATCCTTTTCTTTTGTCGCCTAAAAAGCCCGCACGGCTCGCACTCTGCTGTAGTAAGACTTTGTGCCACCGCCAAGATAACCATCACTGAAGTACTGGTACCAGGCGGTATCAGAAGTTCTTTCAGATGAGCTCCAGTAATAGTCTACTGCAAAGGCGCCAACAACTGCTCGATTTATGTAAAGCTGATTCAATTCATCCTTGCTCGGCAGAAACCAGTCCCTAAACCCACCGCCCCTATATGCCCTTGCAAGTGCAGCGGCACTTCTCGGGTATGCCGCTACAGGATATCTTGCCAAAATCTTTTGTGTATTGACTGCTCCCTGACCTAATTCTGCACTCGTATCAAGAAGTACCTGAAAGGCATAATCGCCGGTATTTACAGTTTCATCCTGACCAGTGCTCCACCGATAAACTCCTGACCATGATGATTTATTCCAGGGATCAAGATATGATATGGTGATATCCTTTGCCGCGGCTATAAGCCCATGCTGCCGGCTACTATCAACATAAAAAACGATCCCTCCTCCATACTTGTCGCCAATCTTGAAAGAAACTGCATACGACAGTACCGAATAAAAAATCATACAGAAACTGCTGATCAATAACACTTTCGATAACCATCCGAAAAGTGTCCCTGTAACAGATTTCATTATTTCAACGTATTAAATAAAACTTCTGGGCAATAAAAATCACATAACACTCTCTTCTAACGTAACAATATATAAACGAATAAAAAACATCTACTCTTGTGCATTTTAAAAATGCACGAAGCGGTTAAAACGTCCTCAAATGATGCCCGTGATGGAAAATACGTAATTAAAATCTAAAAACAGTCAACTACCAAAAGAAGTATTTCTGATTATTTTACGCACAAACTCAAGCTCTTCAAGCGTGTTAACCCCGGGATTATCAATTTCAGTTGTAATACACTGTATACGAAACCCGTTCTCAAGCAGTCGAAGCTGTTCAAGTGACTCCTCCTCTTCAAGCATTGAAGGCTGAAGCCCCGCAAATTGCTCAAGTACTCCGGCGCTGAACGCATAGAGCCCTATATGACGATAGAAGGTGGTGGTCGACATCTTTGTTCGCCTGTATGGAATCGGACTGCGTGAAAAATAGAGGGCAAACCCCTTCCGGTCCATAACGACCTTCACGACATGAGGGTCTTCAATCTGTTCACGGTCACCGGGAACAAGCGGAAAAACAAGGGTGGAGCAATCGGGTGGATCAGCAGAAAAAAAAGGCCGGAGTGCAAGATCAATATTTTCAGGACTGATCAGAGGCTCATCGCCCTGTAGATTAAGAAAAACATCCCCACCAATCACTCTTGCGGCTTCAGCAATCCGCTCTGTGCCGCATCGAGCTTCAGGAGAAGTCATAATAACGTCAGCCCCCCGCTCTTCAAGTACAGAGGCAATCTCCCTGCTGTCGGTAGCAACAACAACCCTCTCTGCAAGCCGGGATTTGAGTGCCTGCCGCCAGGTACGAACAA
The DNA here is from genome assembly GCA_013334485.1 of Chlorobiaceae bacterium. Taxonomy (GTDB): domain Bacteria; phylum Bacteroidota; class Chlorobiia; order Chlorobiales; family Chlorobiaceae; genus Chlorobium. Next base: position 53,309 of record JAAXXL010000006.1, read on the forward strand.
TAAGCGGCTCACCCTCAAGATCGGCAAGCATTTTTTTCTCAAGACGGCTGGAATCAAGCCTGGCAGGAATAACAATAACAGCTTTCATGGGGAAAGTGGCGTATCAAGAATCAAAGTTATCGGTCCGTCATTGACCAGAGCGACCTGCATGTCGGCTCCATACCATCCTGTCATAACCGGTTTTTCAAGTTGTTGGCCAATCATTCGGACAAAGTTATCATAGATTGGTTGAGCATCTTCAAAACGGGCTGAACCGGAAAAGCCCGGACGGCTGCCCCGGCTTGAGTCAGCATAGAGTGTAAACTGTGACACAACCATAACTTCTCCCTCACTCTCTGTGAGCGAAAGATTCATTTTACCTTCGCAGTCATTAAAAATCCTCAGGCCTGCTATCTTGCGGCTCATCCATTTGACTTCCGCTACACCGTCACCGGGAGCTATGCCAAGCAACACAAGCAGACCCGGACCTATCCCGGAGTATCGAGCGTCGCTTGCTGAGACACTTGCAGATCTCACTCTCTGAACCACAGCTCTCATAAGGTGCCCATTTTCTCTTCTTTACTCGTAAGCGTTGAACGCCAGAGCTGCGGCTTCAATAGTGACCCCTTCCACCATAACGGTTTTAGTCCGGGAACTCTTCCCTGCGATAATATGCACCCGAGAGGGAGGAATGCGGAAAACTTTTGAAAACAGTTCACAGCACTCCCTGTTTGCAGCATCATCAACAGGTGCCGCTTTCAGGCTCACCTTCAGGCCCCCGTTATAGAGGCCACACACTCTGCTTTTCGATGACCGGGGCTGTGCCTTGACGACAAAAACCGCACTGCCGTTTTTTTCGCGAAGCTCAACCACTGCGATGCTACCCGATCACCTTTGGCACTTTAAAAAAACGATCCTGCTTGTCAGGGGCATTCTTCAGTACCGCCTCCGATGAAAGCGACTGATGTTCAACATCTTCACGAAGCACATTGATCTGGTCATGAATGCTGCTGAGCGGCTCCACACCCTCAGTATCAACTTCATTGAGCTTCTCGATATATTGCAGAATATTGTTCAGTTCACTGGTCATAACGAGCGTCTCATCCTCATTGAACCTGAGGCGTGCCAAATCGGCGATATAGGCAACATCTTTGGAAGTAACCGACATAATAACCTGATCAAATAATTAAAAATAAAAACACCTTTATAGTCGGCAGATACCTGCCTTCTGCTCGTCCAGTCTGTTTTTTGGACGCTTGTCCATAGGAACAAACTCCCGCTCATCCTCTCCAAGGTAGATCTGACGAGGCCTTGCGATCTTCTGTTCAGGATCCTTGACCTGCTCAATCCATTGTGAAAGCCATCCGGGAATCCGGCCAATAGCAAACAGTACAGGAAACATATCCATCGGAAAGCCCATAGCCTGATAGATCAGACCTGAATAAAAATCCACATTAGGATAGAGCTTCCGGTTGATAAAATACTCATCCTCAAGAGCTATACGCTCCAGCTCAAGAGCGATATCAAGCAGAGGACTGCGTCCTGTCTCTTCAAATACCTGAAAAGCAATCTCCTTGATAATTTTTGCTCTCGGATCATAATTCTTGTAAACCCTGTGCCCGAACCCCATCAAACGACCTTCGCCACTTTTGACCGATGCAATAAATTCAGGAACCTTCTCAACTGATCCGATTTTCAGCAGCATATGAATAACCGCCTCATTGGCGCCGCCGTGCAACGGTCCATACAACGCTGCACAACCGGCAGCTAATGCTGTATAAGGGTCCACTCCGGAACTGGCTACCGCACGAACAGCGTTAGTTGAGCAGTTCTGTTCATGATCGGCATGAAGAATAAAGAGCACATCAAGAGCACGTTCAAGTACCGGATTCGGCTTATAGTGAATCTCGGTCATCTTGAACATCATGGAGAGAAAATTGCCGGTATAGCTCAGTTCATTATCAGGAAGAACATAGGGAAAACCAAGACTGTGGCGAAAACTCATCGCTGCAAGCGTAGGTATTTTGCCGATTAGTCGGCGTACCTGAAGCTTGCGGGACTCCTCATTATTAATCTCCTTCGCATCACGGTAAAAGGTCGAAAGTGCACCGACCGTCCCTACCAGAATTCCCATCGGATGGGCATCATAACGAAACCCGTCCATGAACTTGATAATATTGGAATGGGTCATGGTATGGTGACGGATATTATAGGTCCATACCGCAAGCCGCTCCTTGTCGGGCAGCTCACCCTTGATCAGCAGATAAGCGGTCTCAAGAAAATTACTATGCTCGGCAAGCTGTTCAATCGGATAACCGCGATAACGCAAAATACCTTTATCCCCATCAATGTAGGTAATGCGGCTTTTGCATGATGCGGTATTTAAAAAACCGGGATCATAACCCAAAAGCCCGAAATCCTCATCAGTAAGCTGTATCTGACGAAGATCCATGGTATGGATTGCACCATTTTCAACCGGAAGTTCATAGGTTTTTCCGGTCCTGTTATCAGTAACGGTCAAAGAATTTCTTGGGTCTGTAACGGCCATAATGGTAACAATCTTGTTGTGTTAAAAGACCTTGATATCAAGAGTAAAAAAAGGAGCCCATTTGAATTTATGAAATAATCCTGACGTATCAGTTTAATTGCTTTCGTGTTTTTTTTGTTTTATGCCCCGTTTCTTTGGGAGTGCGGCCAAAACCAAAAAATCAAACCGACAAAATAGTGAGGATTTCAAAACCGGAACCTTGCACAGAATGCATCAAAAAGCATCACTCCGCAAGAACATTTTGCTCTTTTTGCAGGTTAATATCAGACGGAAAAAAAAGGAAAAAACTTTTTGGATATTAGGGGCAGGCTCTATACATTTACAACTCTTAAATGGAGCTGTAGCTCAGTTTGGTTAGAGCGCCTGCCTGTCACGCAGGAGGTCGCGGGTTCGAGCCCCGTCAGCTCCGCAGATAAATAAAAAAGGCCCGCACGAAGTGTGAGGCCTTTTTTATTTGGTCAATAACTCATCCTTTTTTGCGTTTGTCACGCACATAGATAGCTTTAGACTGACCGTTGCCGAGAACCCGTTCATCAAAATCAAACAATTTTGTAGCTTCAAGCAGCTCTCGCAGCCTGATATAGCCGTAGTTGCGAGGATCAAACTCCGGAGACTGCTTGGCGATGTTGCTTCCTGTCGTTGCCAGATGTGCCCAGCCGCTCTCATCAGAGGAGGCCTCAACAGCATTTCTCAATAACCGGACGAGCCTTGTATCCTGCTTCAGCTCTGCCATTGACTTCCGTGCAATCGGCTCGTTTTCATTGAGTTTAAGGCGAAGAACCTCAGTGTAGATGAACTTGTCACAAGCAGAAACAAACGGGCCAGGGGTTTTTTTCTCTCCAAATCCGTAAACCGTCAGTCCGGACTCCCTGATCCGCGAGGCCAGTTTAGTAAAATCACTGTCACTTGATACGATGCAGAATCCCTGAAACTTGCCGGTATACAACAGATCCATCGCATCAATAATCATGGCGCTGTCTGTGGCATTTTTCCCCTTGGTGTAACCAAACTGCTGAATCGGCTGAATGGAAAACTCAAGAAGCACCTCCTTCCAGCCTCTCAGGGCCGTAGTTGTCCAATCGCCGTATATTCTTTTGACATTTGCAGTCCCATACTTGGCAACCTCTGCGAGCAGGCCTTCTATAATTGCAGGCTGTGTATTATCAGCATCAATAAGTACTGCAAGACGTTCCGTTTTTTCTATTGCCATCTGACACTCCCATCGTTGTTTCCGATTGTACGTACACGTAAGATTAACCAGTCAGCTCGTTACTTTTTAACCTTGAATCCCTCTGCTTCAATAGTCTCTGTTATTGCAGCGAAAGCCACCTTTGCCGGATCGTAATCAACCGTAACCCGTCCGGCAGAGTGCGATGCCTCAACTTCAAGAACACCATCAAGCTCTTCAAGGGCCTCCTTGACAAGCATCTCACAACCGCTGCAGTTCATACCGCTTACTGACAATTCATGTTTCATGGCTCTATAATTTCAATCGTTAAAGAATGACTTACTCTTTCTACCAGACACCATCCATTCGGATACACATATTTTAAAGTTACGGACACTACCCGCAATTCGGAAATATTTCAGCTAAATCAGAGATACTTTAAAATCATGATTGGCAGATCATTCATCAAGTGATTATATTGAATTACTATGACTCCTTCATTACCCTATTCAAGGTCCGGACTGTCACGCTTTATTGCATGCCTTCTGCTGGCCAGCCTTTCTCTTCTGACATCCTGCAACCGTAAATCGGATGAAATAGCAAATCTGCAGCAGCAGGTATGGAAAAATCCGCAGGATGCCGAAGGTTTTATGCTTCTCGGCAACGCTCTTGCCCGTAAACAGCGTTATAATGAAGCGACCGAAGCTTTCAAAAGTGCTCTTGCCATCAATCCCGGACTTGATAAAGCCAATAAGGCACTTGGCACAATTGCTTTCAATCAGAAAAACTATACCGGCGCTCTGAGTTTTTTTCAGAAACACCTTGACAAAGCACCAAAAGACTCACTGCGACTTTATGATGTCGGAAATGTCTATATGCAGATGAAGCAGTATGAGAGTGCGGCCAAAGCTTATAGTGATGCCATAGATAACAGCGAAGCCTTTGCTGAAGCACACTACAATCTCGCAATCTGCTATATTTATACTGGACGAAAGGCTGAAGCCGAGGCGATTTATGAATGGCTTCTTGTGAAAAACAATTATCTTGCCGTCTCGCTGCAGCGCCATTTTAACAAGGAAAAACCGGGTAGTGATGAAAAACGGTAACCGTTATTATTAAACTGACACCGGATTTCCTTCGTTTTTTTTATTTCAGGAAACTGATACTGATAAGTTATTGTACTGTTTGTTTCTGTAAGTAATGAAACAATTGTATTGAGCGTTATAATGCCGACAAACGCATATGATGAGTGAGCATTGCCATATCATTACACCTTCAACGGAACCCTTGCCTGTCGAAAAGGCTGTTGCAAGCCTTAAAACGGCTTTAAACCTTTATGATGACAAGCTCTCAAGCACTCATCACAAGAACCATCTTGTAACCTTCTCTCAGCCTCTTCTTCCTCTGGATCTTCCCGTCTGGCTTTGTGCTCAGACGATCTATCCCAGAGTGTTCTGGATGAACCGTGAAAAGGATTATTCTGTTGCAGGCATAGGCACTGCCGATAGAATAACGTATGATAAAAGAAGCAGGAACGATGAGATGTTCCTGCATTTCGAACGATCTATGGCGGAAAAGGCACCACATGCCCGCTATTTCGGTGGATTCCACTTCAACAACACCGAACTGCAAGATCCGATCTGGAAGGAGTTTCCCACCTTCTCATTTGTACTTCCACTGGTCCAGTTGACCTTTGAACACAATACCTACAGCCTTGCATGTAATCTCTGGCTTGAACCGGGTGATGATCTCACCACAAAAATCAGTGCCATTAACGAGGTGCTTGACCAGGTGGCAAGTACTGCCGACTGCTCACTCTCAAAGCTGCCGGAACTGCTCAACATCACCTATAATCCGGATGAACCCCGCTGGATTGAAAGCTGCGAAAAGGCATTGAAGACCTTCAAGAGCGGAGAGATGGAGAAGATCATGCTCGCAAGGCAAACCAGACTCGAATTCAGCAGAGAACACTCTCCGCTCCTCTTCCTGCTTCGCTATCCCTACCCGGAGAATGCGATCTACAGGTTTTACTTTGAACCCTCTGAAAACCAGGCGTTTTTCAGCTTCTCACCGGAACGGCTCTACCGGAGAAACGGCAACAAACTCTTCACCGAAGCGCTTGCCGGAACCTGTTCAAAGGAAATGATCAACGGCGATGACCATCACGCTTCTGAAGCACTCCTGAATTCAGAAAAAGATATCCGCGAACATAATTTTGTCAGGGAGATGATCTACGATGACCTCTTCCCGATATGCAGTGAAATTGATATGGAAGAGGAGGTCTGTGTTTTGCAGTTGAACCGCCTTGCACACCTCTATACACGCTGCTCGGCAACTCTCAAGCCTGAATTTGAAAACGACAGCGATGTGCTGAAACGTCTCCATCCGACCCCTGCTGTCGGCGGAGTCCCCAAAGAGCCTGCACTTCAGCATATCATGGAGCTTGAACCCTTCAGCCGGGGCTGGTATGCCGCGCCTGTCGGCTGGATCAGCCGGGACGCTGCTGAATTTTCCGTAGCCATACGCTCTGCACTTGTCAACGGCCGGTTGACCTGGCTCTACTCCGGTGCCGGACTGGTAACAGGGTCGGATCCCATCTCGGAATGGAACGAAGTTGATCAAAAAATCGGGGACATGCTGACCATAACCCGCCAGAAAGTATGAACAACCGCCAGATCACCACACTCTGGAGCAGCATCATCGTCGAAGAGTTGATCCGGCAGGGAGCTGATTATTTCTGCATCTCACCCGGATCACGCTCAACACCGCTCACCGCTGCCGTTGCAGGAAACCCGAAAGCCCGATGGAAAATCTTTCCGGATGAACGCTCCTCCGCTTTCTTTGCGCTCGGCCACGCACGCGCCACAGGAAAACCGGCGGTTCTCATCTGCACATCAGGCACTGCTGTAGCCAACTATTTCCCTGCCGTTGTTGAGGCATCAATGGATTATCAGCCGATAATTGTGCTCTCGGCCGACCGCCCCTTCGAACTGCTTGAATGCGGAGCAAACCAGACGATTCGGCAGGAGAACATCTTCGGCAGCTATACCCGTTGGCATATGCAGTTGCCGGTTCCATCGAAGGAGCTGCCTCTCAAAACGGTGCTCTCCACTGTTGACTATGCCGTTGCAAAAGCTGTCGGTTCACCTCCGGGGCCGGTACACCTGAATCAGCCGTTCCGGGAGCCATTGGAGCCTGAAGCACCCGATCCGGAAAATCCCTGGCTCGCCCCTCTGCAAGAGTGGCTGGAAGGCGAAGAACCTTCAAGCCGCACACTTTTCCCTGAAAAGCGACCGGATATTGAAGCTCTCTCCATAGTGCGCCCACTGCTTGCACAAGCTGAAAGACCCCTCATCATTGCCGGAAGCATGCCGCGCGCCGAAGAGTCGGAAGCGGTCGCCGAACTTGCCCTTGACCTTCAGATACCGCTCTACGCCGACCTCTCTTCAGGAGTTCGCCTGATGAGCACAACACTTCCCTGGCAGCAGGCATTTGCAACTCCGGAATTCACTGACCGCTTCAAACCCGACCTGGTGCTCCATTTTGGCGGTCGCCTGATCGCAAAACACCCGGCAGCAGCCATCCGGAAGTGGAATCCAAAGCACTATATCGTCATCAGACCCGATGCAGAGCGCTACTCCCCCGACCACAACGTAACCGTGAGCATTGAACGTTCGATTCTCCTGACCGCCAGGGCTCTCAAGGGGTGCCGAACTCTCCATTCCGGAATCAGGAGCAGGCAAACTGAAACGTTCTTCCTCCGCGCCGGAGAAGCCATTGACAGTGAAACATCAGGAAACCTTCCGGTAACTGAAATTTCCGCTGCACGACTGGTCTCAAAACTGATAAGCACCAGCCAAAGGCTATTCCTCTCAAACAGCATGCCTGTGCGCGATATGGATAGCTATGCCTGCAACACTCAGGCTGAATGCGTCATAACCGGCATCAACCGGGGAGCAAGCGGAATTGACGGCATTATCTCAACAGCGGCAGGGTTCGCAGCAGGAAATCGGAAACCGGTTACACTCCTCATCGGCGATATCGCCTTGCTGCACGACCTGAATGCACTCTCACTGCTCGGCTCCATGGAAACTCCCCTGCAGATCATTGTGCTCAACAACAACGGCGGGGGCATCTTCTCGTTTCTGCCGGTCTCAGAGTGTACCGATATCTTTGAAACCCACTTTGCCACCCCGCAAAACTACAGCATCAAATCCGCCGCCGAAACCTTCGGTGTAGAGTACACGAATCCGAAAACAAACGACGAATTCACTGCTGCGTACACGAAAGCTTCCAGCAGCACACGGAGCACCGTAATAGAGATCAACGGCACGAGAGAGGATAACCTGCTCCGCCACCGCTCACTCCAGGCAAAAATCAACACCCTCGCTGCGGAGTATCTCACCGGCCTGTAACGGCAAGCCGGATAACGATGAATATCCATGAATTGATTAATCTCAGAGTCGGTGAGCTTGAGACAGACTGGATGCTGGCAATTACCGGTCAAGAAATGAATAAAATCGAACCTTTAAACTGATGATGATATCCATGTGGAACATGAACGACATCATACAGGTCACCTATAAAGATGGGTACACTTACCATATCCTCTTTGACAACGGTGTATGTGGCGATGTTGATTTTTCCGAATATCTCTCCAAAGGTCCTGTTTTTGAGCCGTTAAAGGAGATGGCCTTTTTCAGACAGGCATCAATTGAAGGAGGAACAATCTCCTGGCCGAATGGCGCAGATATTGCGCCTGAGACTATCTACGACAAAATCCTGCGCACACAAAGCGATATCAATCCTCAGCACCTGCTTTCTCACTCAGTATAATTCCTCTTCTCGAAAGATCGTTCTACCGCCGTAGAGCAGAGAGCTGCTCAACGCAGGAAAAATAATCAACACCCTCGCCGCCGAGTATCTCACCGACCCCTGATTACAAACGGTATAATGATAAACACCATTATCATCACTGAACCTCTAAGAAAAATACGGCAAATATCGATGATCCGGTCGGGAATCCGGAAATTCAGGAGACGCCTTGCTAAGTAGTTGATGATTAGCGACAAATGCACTTGTTCAGCAAATTCGGCGGAGCATTGTTATATTTGTTTTAACCTAATAGTGTCAGATTCCGAGAAATAAGCATGTGCCGGGAGGCTTGAGCGTGTTAACAACAGTTGCTGAAAAAAACCGGTTGAAGGTATCAAAGCGAACCGATGCGAAGAAAAAGTCGCACCTGGGGCAATACCTTACGCCTGCGACAACGGCATCGTTCATGGCTGGTCTATTTCCGGATGCAAGTGGTGAATGTCGGCTTCTTGATGCCGGTGCGGGAATAGGTTCACTGTCGAGCGCTTTTCTTGAACGATGCTCAATGGGAAATCTGAACTTCGAGTCAATCCGGTTAAAAGCTTTTGAAATTGATAGCGTCATTCATGAAGAACTTCACCAGTCTCTTTCACAATACAACTCGTTACCTCACTACTCGTTCGAGAAAATCGGATATGATTTTATTGAATCCGCAGTAAATGCAATTCAGTTCAGAGAGTACGACTTTACGCATGCCATTTTAAATCCACCCTACAAAAAAATCGGCAGCCACTCAAGAGAACGTCTGCTTCTTCGGGAAGTTGCCATTGAAACGGTCAATCTCTATTCAGCATTTGTGGCATTGGCTCTTGCTTTAACTGCCCCCGGCGGGCAAATTGTAGCGATTATTCCGCGCAGTTTCTGCAATGGTCCATACTATCGTCCATTTCGAGAGTTTATGCTTAAGTATGGAGCCATTCGCCACATTCACCTCTTCGACTCACGCAGCAAGGCGTTCAGGGATGACGCCGTGTTGCAGGAGAACATCATCATTCGGCTTGAACGAGATGGTGTTGCTGGCTCGGTAACGGTTTCGACATCTACTGACGATACCTTCGGTGATCTTACGACCAACGAATATCCGTTCGAGAGAATCGTGTTTCCTGATGACCGGGAGCGCTTTATCCATATTCCGACATCACGGGAGAACGATGCTGCCAGGTTCTCCCCCTCAATATGCCACAACCTCAACGATCTGGGCATACAGGTATCGACAGGGCCTGTTGTCGATTTTCGCATGAAGGAGCATCTCCGTTTCATGCCTGAACCAGGAACAGTCCCCCTCCTTTACCCTGGACATTTCAGCGGTATAAAGAGCACATGGCCGATAAAAGGCATGAAAAAACCGAATGCCATTCTGAGAAACACCGATACTGAAAAGTGGCTATACCAGAATGCCTTTTACTGTGTCGTTCGACGCTTTTCATCCAAAGAAGAAAAACGTCGCATTATGGCCAGTGTAGTAGAACCTGATGCATTTGGAGATGCATCGATGCTTGGCTTCGAGAATCACCTGAACCTGTTTCACGAAAACAAAAAAGGATTGCCGGAAGCATTGGCTCGCGGTCTTGCAGTTTATCTCAACACAAGCGCTGTTGATGAACATTTTCGGCGCTTCAACGGTCACACGCAGGTCAATGCTACTGACCTGCGACAAATCCGCTATCCAAGCCGAGACATCCTCACAGCACTCGGGAAATGGGCCATCCAGCAAGAGGATCTTGCAGAATCAGCAATTGAGGCCAAGCTTAAAACCTTGACAGCATGAAACGTAAAAAACAGTACATCAAGGAAGCTCTTCAGATCATTGCTTCACTTGGCCTGCCACGAGAGCAACAAAATGAGCGCTCTGCGCTGTGCCTTCTGGCCCTGCTGGGAATGGCTCCCGGAAAGGATTGGAGTGAAGCTGAAAACCCGCTTATGGGTATTACACCTACAATGGAGTGGGTGAAGGAACACTATCACAAGGATTACGCCCCTAACACACGAGAAACGTTCCGACGCCAGACAATGCACCAGTTCTGTGATGCAGGTATCGCGCTTTATAACCCGGACAAGCCTGATCGCGCAGTAAACAGTCCAAAAGCCGTCTATCAGATTGAACCGTCCACGCTGGCACTGCTCCGAACCTTTGGCATCGATACCTGGCATGAAACACTGACAACCTACCTGTCGAAACGCGAAACACTTATTGCCCGCTATGCAAATGTGCGAGAGCAAAACCGCATTCCGGTCGAGATTGCTCCGGGAAAAAAGATAACCCTGAGCCCCGGTAAGCACAGCCAACTGATCAAGGCTGTTATCAAGGATTTCGCCTCCCGATTTGCTCCTGGAAGCGTTCTTGTTTATGCCGGAGACACCGGTGAGAAATGGGGTTATTTCGATGCACCCCTGCTCTCAAAACTTGGGATAGATGTAGACAGTCATGGGAAAATGCCTGATGTTGTTTTGCACTACACCGAAAAAAACTGGTTACTGCTTGTAGAAGCTGTAAC
>JAAXXL010000108.1 GCA_013334485.1 Chlorobiaceae bacterium
GCAGACTTTATCATGCGCCGATTCAAGGATAGCGGCAAAGAGTGCCCTGTTGAAATCGCCAATGAGATAGCCAGAGTCACCGAGGGCTATCCATACTATATCCAGAGGCTCTCCTATGCCCTCTTTCAGGTAAGCCCAAATGAGGATATCCTTCCCGACAACCTTCAGACCGCTATGAGGAAAATGCTTGCGGAAGAGGATACCAACTTTACCGGAATGGAAAAGGCTCTGGCGCCGGGACAAAAACCCCTGCTCAAAGCTCTTGCAGCAGAACCAACCGAAAGCCTGTTTTCTTCTGACTATCAGCAGAAACACCGCCTGCGTACGCTGAGCAGTATTCAGAACGCTCTGAAAAAGCTCGAATCACTTGACTACATCGAAAAGGATTTTGAAGGCGTTTACCGACTGACCGATCCGATTTTTGCACTCTGGGTCAACAGTAAAAACAGCGACACACTCGCTTCAGGCACTATCACCATCCAGGAGGAAAAAAGCAGGTCGATCGGACAAACCCGGAAAGAGGAGAATGTGGAAAACGCTTTGAAAAGAGGGTACTCGGAGATAACCGGTTACCGCTCGGAAGAGGCGGTAGAGATCAAAGCCGAACTGCCCGAACCGGGCAACATTGACACTAACAAGCCGGGAGTCCATCTTTTCTTCTCCTATGCGCATGACGACAGCGCAGTGAAGGAGAGCTTTTTTGATAAAATCAGAGCCCGACTTAAAACATCAAAAGAGTTCCGTTTCTCCTTCTCTTCCGACAGGGATATCCTTACTGGCGAGAGATGGCACGATGAAATTCAGGAGATGATCAAACGTTGTGATTTTGGTCTGCTCCTGCTCTCAACAAACTTTTTGGGCAGCGACTACATAGAAGAGCATGAACTGCCGAACCTGCTTGACAAATGCCTCCCTGTTGCTCTTGACATTCTTGACCTGAAGAATCAGAACCTGAAAGGACTGAGCGAAAAACAGATCTTCTTTTTTAACGGCAACCGCTCATTCAATGAGGTAAAAGAGAACAATCGTACCCGCTTTATTAACGAACTTGCAGCGGACATTGAAAACCAGGTAAGAAAACAGCGCAGCACCGCTATATCGACAGAAGAGAGTGGGCTGATCGGTTGTGACCCACTCAATAACCTCCCCGAGAGACTCCTGAAATACAAGGAACCAAACTACAGGCACGAAAAGTTTGTCCCTGGAGATGGAGTTCTCTCACAAATCTCTCACAACCCGGATGACAGCAAGAGAGGCGATACCGTTATTGCCCTTGACTACATTAAAAGTTGGGCTCTTGATTCGAATGTGCCCTACTTTGCACTGCTTGGTGATTTCGGCACAGGCAAAACCTTTACCTGCAGAATGCTCACCAGAGAGCTTATCGCCCTGCACGAGAAGGAGCCCGATACCTGCCCGCTCTGTATCTACATCGATTTACGGATGGTTGCAACCCGAGTGGGTACGGAAAAGAAGAGCCCGAAACTGAAAGATATTCTGCAGGATGCAATTGAAAACACCAAAGATCCTCTTGACCGCTCTATTGTAACTCCGCAGGACATCATTTCGTTGGTGCGTCAAAACAGGGCCATGATCATCTACGATGGCCTTGATGAAAAAACCGTACACTTCACCCCGGAAGAGACAAGCCGGTTTATTGCCGAACTCTGGAGTATCAGGGAGATCAGGGATAAAAAGGGTGAGGATAATCAGGGCAAGGTGCTGATAAGCTGCCGGACCCATTACTTCAGGGATATCTTCGAACAGAACTCTCTTTTTCTCGGAAGGGATCGGGAGGGGCGTTCCGCCTCCGAGTACCGCTCATGCACACTGCTGCCCTTTGACGACAGCCAGATCAGGGAGTATCTCAAAAAGAGTGTTGACAGCGATGAAGAGGAGATTGAAAGAATCATCGGACTGCTTGAAGAGGTGCACAACCTCAAGGAGCTTGCCGGAAGACCCTATGCACTCACCCTGATTACCGAATTCATTCCTGACCTTGAGATCCTGAAAAAGGAGGGGAAAGCCATAAACACTGCACGGCTCTACGAACTGACCATTGAAAACTGGCTCCGAAGAGACGAAGGCAAACATGAGTTCAGTGTGTCGCATAAAAAGAGGTTGATGAAAGCACTGGCCTTTGAGCTGCATCGGAGACATGGAGAGGGGCTTTGTGCGGAAGAGCTTGAAGAGTGGCTCGACACCTGGCTTTATCACCACCCTGTCATCAAGGATGCGTACAGCAACATGAACCGCGAAACCCTGAAAAAGGATCTGCGCACGGCAACCTTTATTATCCGTGAAGAGGATCAGGAGTTCTCTTTTGCCCACACCTCTCTTCAGGAGTATTTCCTTGCAGGATACATTATTGATACCCTCTCGTCACCGGAGAGGCAGTATGAAACGCTTGCAATCCCTCTGCCCTCAAACGAGACGATGAACTTCGTAGCCGAAATGCTCGCTCTTGATGAACGGCTGCTCGCCACCGCCGTCAGGGCCATCGAAAAAATCCTTGAAAACAATTACCAGAAAGAGCTGTCGGAACTCTCGCTTGCCCTCTGGATGAAGCTGCATGAAAGAGGCATGAAGCAGCCAAACCCCGGCACTGCTCACCTTGAACATGCGCAACTTTCAGGCTGGAAAGTTGGCAACATGAATCTTTCCAATGCCTGTTTCGATTATGCAACGCTTCAGGGAACACAGTTTGAGCAGACGGTACTCACAGCATCATCATTCAGAAATGCGTGCCTCATCAACGCGGAATTTCTTTCGTGCAATGCAACTGGTGTTGACTTTTCCGATGCGGAAGCCGCAGGATCAATCTGGCGCAGCTCAACCTTGCAGGATACCGAATGGCAGGCAGCCAATCTCAGGCTTGCCTCGTTTGTTGCATGCAACCTTACAGGCAAAAAAAACTTCACCATAACACCTGAAACCGCCATAGCCCGCTGCTCAGCGGCAGAAGAGACACTCTTGCCGGAGAGCTTCACAATTGAATCGTTTACCGGCCATTCGGGATGGGTCAATTCATGCGCATTCAGCCACGACAACAGGTTCATCCTCTCCGGCTCTCTTGACAATACCCTGAAGGTGTGGGATTCCGAAACCGGCAACTGCATCAGGACCTTCACCGGCCATTCGGGATGGGTCAATTCATGCGCATTCAGCCACGACAACAGGTTCATCCTCTCCGGCTCTTATGACAAGACCCTGAAGGTGTGGGATGCAGAGACCGGCAACTGCATCAGGACCTTCACCGGCCATTCGGGAGGGGTCAATTCATGCGCATTCAGCCACGACAACAAGTTCATCCTCTCCGGCTCTTATGACAATACACTGAAGGTGTGGGATGCAGAGACCGGAAACTGCATCAGAACCTTCACCGGCCATT
>JAAXXL010000109.1:0-318 GCA_013334485.1 Chlorobiaceae bacterium
GCTTCGCCTGCTTGCCTACCCTGAAATAATTATCGGCGGGAACATGGGCAAGCAGTTTTTCAAACTCTACAAAAGCATGTCGTCGCTGGCCCGTCCGTTGAGTGGAAAATCCATTCCGGATGATGACTTCTTTAATGAGGTCAATGTGCTTCTCAAGCAGATGGAGGATATAAACAAGTTTATTCTCAGTCCTGAAGTGACCTTCCGGCTGGTACTGAACCCTGAAAAGCTCTCCATCCTTGAAACAAAGCGAGCCTATACCTTTGTGCATCTTTACGGTATCAATGTTGACGGTATTGTGATCAACAAGATTCTTCC
>JAAXXL010000109.1:328-3363 GCA_013334485.1 Chlorobiaceae bacterium
TTGAGTTTTGGGCCGACCTGCACAGCAAATATCTGATGGAGATCGACAGCTCTTTTTACCCGACTCCGGTATTCCGCTGTCATCTGCAGAGAACCGAACCGATCGGGCCGGATGCCCTGCATGAAATCAGTAAACTGGTCTTTGGTGAGCAGATTCCTGACAAGATTTTTTATTCCGGAAAGAATTTCTGGATTGAAAGCAAAAAAAATGCGGCAACGGAAGATCATCGTGAAGTTCTCTGTATCAAAATACCCTTTCTCAAGGATGCTGAAGAGGTGCTTGTCACCCGGATGGGTACGGATATCGTTGTCACCGTAGACAGGGCACAACGGATCATTACGCTTCCAAGAGCGCTGTACAGTCTTGAAATGGAAGAGTATCTCAGGGAGGATAATCTTCTTCGCGTGGTTTTCAGAGATATCCCGGTTGAAAAGGAGGAGCTGGAGCTGAGCGTGAATAAAAATGTACTCGATAAACTCCGTTCGATGAGGCGAATGAAGCTGTAGCAAAAGAGGTTAACGGTGGCAGGATGAAAAATTCAGGGGAAAGAGTTTAAGTTTTCACGGGAATCTTGTATCTTCAATGTTTAAAACGTTGAGTTAACGGGAATTTACCCCAATCTTTGTTAAAGAATCAGCTTATATCATGCCCGAGAAAGCGCACTATGGTTTGTTGAAAGGGAAGAAGGGAATCGTATTCGGCCCGCTTGATGAAAGCAGTATCGGCTGGCAGATCGCGCTTCATGCCTACAGAGAGGGCGCAGAGATCGCCATCTCGAATGTTGCGGCCGCATTGCGTTTCGGCAATATTGAAGAACTCTCGACTTTGTGCGGTAACGCACCGATGATTGTTTGTGATGCATCGAAAAATGAGGATGTCGATGCATGCTTCAAGGAGCTTAAGGAAAAAATTGGTCCGGTCGATTTTATAGTCCATTCTATAGGCATGTCACAGAATATTCGCAAGCAGTTGCCCTATGAAGATCTGAACTATGAGTGGTTTATCAAAACGCTCGATGTTTCTGCTTTGTCGCTGCATCGGCTTGTCTCATATGCTTTGAAGAATGAGGCAATCAATGATGGTGGCAGTATTCTCTCTCTCTCCTATATCGCTTCACAGAGAAATTACTGGACTTACTCCGATATGGGAGATGCAAAGTCACTGCTTGAATCCATTGTCCGCAGTTATGGTCCGAGGCTTGCAAGAAAGGCGATCCGCATCAATACGATATCGCAAAGTCCAACCTATACCAAGGCTGGAAGTGGTATTCCGGGGTTTGAGAAAATGTATGAATACAGTGATCTCATGTCTCCTCTTGGCAATGCCTCTGCCGAAGAGTGTGCTGAATATTCCATGACTATCCTGAGTGATCTTTCCCGCAAGGTCACCATGCAGAACTTGTTCCATGATGGCGGTTACAGTTCAATGGGAGCTACCATTCCCATGATCAAGCTTGCTCATGAGGTACTCAACGACAAGGAGCTTGCATTACGGGTAGGTCTTGATGAGTGAGTTTCGCGTTTTTCGGTTACGTGCAAGGGGATGATGCTGTGGCATGGTTCCCGTTTTTTTGACAAACAAGAGTCTGAGTTCCCCCTATAGATGATATGACCGGTCTGTTTTTCTGTGCATCCTTTGCGATGCGCAGGAGAATACGGTCAGTAATAATGCGTTTTTTATCGCCGAACTGTTTTGTTCATAATTCCGCTTCGGGCGCTCTAACCATAAGCTCCTGAGGTGTTATGGCCTGTGCGAATGTGCATCGGAGGCTTATCACACTAATTATATCCGTTTTTGTCTCAGTTCGGGCAGTGCCCGTTCCTGTGCGATTTCCTGAGAGCCTTTTTCTGGAGTATCTTTATCAAACAATTTTGAAAATACTTAAACCGACACTATACAGATGGCAAAAACAGCAAAAATTATCTACACCAAAATTGATGAGGCTCCTGCTCTGGCGACCTACTCTCTCCTTCCCATCCTGAATGCTTTTTCGAGGGGTACCGGCGTTGATTTTGAGCCGAAGGATATCTCTCTTGCCGGAAGAATTATTGCAAACTTCCCTGAAAATCTGACCGAGAGCCAGAGGATACCCGATTATCTTGCTGAATTGGGAGACCTTGCATTGACCCCTGAAGCCAATATCATCAAGCTGCCAAATATCAGTGCGTCAATTCCCCAGTTGAGAGCCGCAATCAAAGAGCTGCAGGATCATGGTTATAACATCCCTGATTATCCCGAAGCGCCTGCAAATGAAGCCGAGAAAGAGCTCCAGACAAGGTTTGCCAAGGTGCTTGGCAGCGCTGTCAACCCGGTTTTGCGTGAGGGAAATTCCGATCGCCGCGCACCGCTTTCGGTAAAAGCGTTTGCACAAAAAAATCCGCACAAGATGGGTGCATGGAGCAGCGACTCCAAATCGCATGTTGCTTCCATGAGCACCGGTGATTTCTACGGTAGTGAAAAGTCCGTTACGGTGAGCGAAGCAACTACGGTAAAAATCGAGTTTGTTGACGGCGATGGCAAGACAACGGTTCTGAAAGATAAAACCCCGTTACTCGCCGGTGAAGTCATTGATACAGCAGTCATGAATGTTCGCTCACTCCGCAACTTTTTTGAAGAGCAGATTGCCGATGCAAAGGCCACCGATGTGCTGCTGTCGCTGCATCTGAAAGCCACCATGATGAAGGTCTCCGACCCGATCATGTTCGGCCATGCCGTTACTGTTTTCTATAAGGATGTGTTTGAAAAACATGCCGCAGTCATCAAAGAGCTTGGTGTGAATGTAAACAATGGCCTTGGTGATCTCTACGCAAAAATTCAGAAGCTTCCTGAGCCACAACGAGCTGAAATTGAAGCCGATATCAAGTCAGTTTACGCTTCTCGTCCGGCATTGGCAATGGTTGATTCCGATAAGGGTATCACCAATCTTCATGTTCCGAACGATATCATTGTTGATGCATCCATGCCTGTGGTCGTTCGTGATTCCGGCAAGATGTGGGGACCGGATGGCAAGCTTCACGATACGAAAGCAATGATTC
>JAAXXL010000110.1 GCA_013334485.1 Chlorobiaceae bacterium
TTTCATGCTGACATTCAGAACTCGGGCAATGGTTTCATTGATTGACCGCTCTTTCTGGTATTTGCCTTCATCACATGCCAATAAAATCAGTGCATTCAAAACCGTTTGAGCAGCATGTTTTCCTCTGCTGCTGAATGCATCAAGCTCTTTCCGCTCTTCTTGTGTCAGGGTAACTTTGTACTTCTTCATATTCAATCCTCTTTTGGTTGATTATGAAGAATAATATACTATTTATTTATACGTCTTTCTATATGTGACGTGACAGTAGTAAGAATTTCGTCGGTTCGAGAAAAGGGAAATATCCACTTAGTACTTTCCGCAATTTCGACTATAAACCGAAAAACATCTGGATAGTCAACCGTGGTTGAAAAATCGGCATCGGGATTTTTTTTGAAGTGTGGCAGTAAATCCCATACTTGCTTCTCAACGAAGACAATGCAATCAATTCCGACATAGCGCGCCTCTCGATATTCGAGGTTGACTACCGAACGATCCGTTGCTGGATCAAGCGATCCTCGCCTTCCGCCAACAACTAACACAAAGACATCTGCACGCTCTCGTACAACCTTCCTACAATTTTCGACTGTCGAGAGATCAGGCAAAACAGGGAACGAAGGGTACTCACTCAATACTGGGTCGTGCCCCCATGCCGCAATCTCAGAGCGCAAGTGTTCGCGGAGTGCGCGAAGGTCAAAGCAAGTCGAACTCACAAAAACAGAAAGTGGCTGCATTGCGGTAGCAAAAATTGTTTAGACTAATCTATCTTTCTCAGAAAAATCAGACAACTTAATAATCATGTCAACAGGGCTTTTTTACTCCCTGCAAACCCTTATTCGAATCATCGTGACGCTTACTTCCTGAATAACTTCGAACACTCGGCAGCACTTTCCCGGAACTACTTCTGTTAATGTAACTAACCGCCTAAGGTTATCAAAAATATACATCATCCAAACCAGGGGTAAAGGCTTAAAATCAGGGGTGCCCTTGAATGAGAGAGGCAACTTGCCTACATTCTGACTGTCAAGGATTACCACCAATAATAGAGATGAGTTGATGCAGATTGCCAGAATAAACGCCAAAGGCCAGACCACCATTCCGGCCTCTACTCGGAAGGTTGCCAACATGAAAGCAGGTGATACTCTTGCATTTGAAATCAAGGAGGATCAGGTGATTGTCACAAAAAGAAAGGCGCTTGATGAAGCGTATTTGAAATGTATAGAAGAGACGCTCGATGAGTGGACCTCGCCAGAAGATGAGGCTGCCTGGAATGGAATAGAGACAAACTAATCGTCGTCAATATCGACTTCAAGTATATAGATCACATGGAGATACAGAAAAAAGTCGTGGTCGGCATATCCGGCGGAGTGGACTCTGCAACGACGGCCTGCCTGCTTAAAAAAGCGGGCTATGCGGTTACGGGGCTGAACATCCGGGTGCTTGACTCCCTTGAGGATAGCCCCTCGCTCCAGCCTTCCCCGCTCGTCATCAGCGACCATCCCGATTTTCAGATTCCGGTGCTGACGCTCAACCTCAGCCGGAAGTTCAGGGAGGATGTGATCACCTACTTTCATGATGACTATCTCGGAGGCCGGACACCGAACCCCTGCATGGTCTGCAACAAGAAGATCAAATGGTTCGGGCTTTTTGAAGGGCTGAAACTGCTCGAAGCCGACTTTATTGCTACCGGCCACTTTGCCTCCACCTCATTCAGCGATGGCCGTTCCCGGCTCTATAAAGGCGTTGACCCGGAAAAGGATCAGAGCTATTTTCTCTGGATGCTCTCGCAGAGCGACCTTGCCAAAACCCTGCTTCCGCTCGGTGAGTTTCTCAAACCGCAGGTGCGTAGCATGGCCCGTGAATTCGGCGTCAGGGCGGCGGAGAAAAAAGAGAGCCAGGAGATCTGTTTTGTGCCGCAGGACGACTACTGCAGCTATCTGGAGGGAGCAATACCCGGCCTTACAGAAAAGGTTTCAGGCGGTGAGATTGTGGACGAAGCAGGCAACGTTATCGGGAAACACCGGGGCTACCCCTTCTACACCATCGGCCAGCGCCGTGGTCTCGGGGTTGCGGCCAAAGTACCGCTCTATGTCACTGAAATTGACCCGGAACACAACCGAATCCATGTTGGCCAAAAATCATCGCTCGAAACAACCAAGCTCATCGCTTCAGGGCTCAACTGGATTGGCCTCGACGGAGTGAACGCCCCAATCACTGCCCTTGGTAAAATCCGCTACCGCGACAAAGAGACCCCGTGTGCCATTGAGCCTCTCGCAGACAATGCTGCTTCGGTTACCTTTGATGCACCGAAAAACGGTGTTTCAAGCGGACAGGCTGCGGTCTTCTACCGGGAGAGCGAAGTTCTCGGCGGAGGATTTATTACCAAAGTCATTCACGAATCCAATCAGTAAACTGTAATCTTTCCTATGCTTCAACGAAAAGAGCTCTCACTCTCCTACATGGAACAGGCTCCGGAAAAACCGGAAAATGCACCACTCGTTCTTATGCTTCACGGCTACGGCAGCAATGAAAAAGATCTGATACAGATCGCTCCCGCGCTTCCGCCCGAATTCCGCTACATCAGCCCCAGAGCACCCCAGGTTATGGATTACGGCATGTACGGATGGTTCCCGCTGGAGTTTACCCAGAACGGCATTATTGTTGATCATGCCGCCGCAGAGCGGGCCCTGCATCAACTGATCGGCTTCGTCAAAGAACTTATTGAGGAGTACCGACCGGCAGGAGAGAAGGTGTTTCTGATGGGATTCAGCCAGGGAACGGTGATGAGCTACCTCACCGCATTCAATGCTCCGGAGCTGCTTCACGGTGTTATTGCGCTCAGCGGTCAGCTCCCCGAAAAAAATCTGCCGACCGAAAAAGCCCTGCCTCTCCTGCGCAAGATTCCTTTTCTCTTGATGCACGGCCTCTTTGACGAAGTGCTGCCGATTGCCAAAGGACGGGCCGCAAATGCATGGCTTGAGCAGAATGTTGATGAGCTGATCTATCGGGAGTACCCGGTTGCGCATCAGATATCGGACAGTGGCATAGAACTGATTCGCTCATGGCTGGAAGGGCACCGCGATTAATTTGTTTCGCGCAGTCCCGACGGGTCGGGACTGCGCTACCAATATGTCGCCCCTCCGGGGCTTAAGAATAAAACCGTTCACGACAAGTAATCACAACACATTGAATTAGAGAGCGCACCGGAAAGTGAGTGAAATCTGTGCCTTCGTCACAGCCTGAGCAGGCAGATTTATAGAGTTAATCGTATATTGGCAACCTGTATCCTCTTTTTCAAAAAAACGCAGTCATGCATAAAGAATGAAAGACACTCTCTTTACCCTGCTCGAAAAGCGT
>JAAXXL010000111.1 GCA_013334485.1 Chlorobiaceae bacterium
AGCTCAATTGGCAGAGCAGCTGACTCTTAATCAGCGGGTTGGAGGTTCGATTCCTCCCGAGCGCACTCAACAAAAAGACTTACAGACCCCATTCTGTAAGTCTTTTTTGTTTTATGGCTGTTCAGATGCTTCGGAGAGCGCTTTGAATTGAGCCTCACTTCCCGTTCGCAACCACCATCCACAGTTAATCGTATGCAGGAGAACCTGCCCCCACTTCGTTACTGACTTGATAATGAAAAAATCGGTAGTTGGTCAAAAACTCTGCAGGTTGAATATTACTGTTATATTTATAAAGGGATGTTCGGACATGCTCGATGTCGGTCGTAATGACATGATTTCGTAAGCGCTGATATTATTAATGAACTTCTTTCGAAAGGGGGCAAGAAAATATACATCTGCTTCCCGCCTGAGCCGACTGGATATGATGGAACAGCATATTGCCCGGTTTCGCCGTTATCACGGTTGCCTTTAATCTGTTTGCATGGTGAAGGGAATCGTTGCCGTTGCAGAGGCAGAAGCCTTCCCGGATTATTTTGATGTATACAGCTGGTCGCTTGTCTTAAAGGCCCAGTTCATTGGTCGCGCATCATGCCATACAATCTCAAGCTCAGTTATTCATTTATGTAACCGGGAATTCTTAATAAGCAGGAATTTGTATGGAATTGACACTCGACCAGGCTGTTCAGTTCATGGGACGGCTTTTTCAACAGAGAGAATATGCCACTTTGGCACGGATGGCTGAAGAGCTCACCCAACAAAATCCACGCATTGCCATCGCATGGCGTTACATGGGTATAGCAAAAATTTTTACAGAAGGGATTGGTGAGCAGCACTTGCATCAAGCTGCACTTCTTGACGATGAAGAGGCAAGCTTATGGCTTAGTGTTTTGAGCGAATGTGCTTGTTATCCAAAAGGCAAGCTTGTCGCGGATGATATTATTGCGCAGGTCGGTTTTACTCGTTTACGTCGTTCCCCCTACATGGATTACCCAACAGAAGTCACCATTGAAACACAGGCAGTCTGTAATGCCAAATGTTCTTTCTGTCCATATGATACTATGAAACGCAAGGGCGACAGGATGTCGGATGCTCTGATTGACAAGATTATCAATGACCTGAAGGCCATTCCAGAAGCGGTGCCATTTACGATTGCTCCTTTCAAGGTTAATGAGCCATTTCTTGATAAACGGTTTATTACGGTCTGTGAAAAGATCAACAATGAGTTACACAACGCGAAACTGAGGATATTCACCAATGGCTCAACTCTTACTGATGAAGTTATTGACAGGATATCCGGCATTCGAAATGTTATCCATTTATGGGTATCACTCAACGAATCGGAAAAGGCGAGCTATGAGGCTAAAATAAAATTACCGTTTGAAAAGACCATTGCCAGGCTGGATGCGCTTCATAAGCGGGCTGATGGTGGTGATTTTCATCAGGTGATCGTTTCCAGAGTCGCAGATGGTTCTGATGCTGATGGGAAATTCAGTTCATTTCTCAAGGCGCGGTATCCATTGTTTGACTGTATTCTGCTCGGTCGTGAAGATTGGACCGGGCAGGTGCATTCGGAAGAGCAACGGCGCGTTTCACCGTATGGGTGTTACCGGTGGTTTGAGGTCTCTATCATGGCGAGCGGTAAAGTAGCTCTATGCTGTATGGATGGAGAAGGGAAGCATGTTATAGGGGATGTTAACAACCAATCAGTGCTGGATATTTATAACTCGCCGCGATATAAAAAATTACGGCAGTATACCAACAGCAGAATAGCGGCGGTGCCTCCCTGTGATCAATGTACTTATTGTTAATAAAACAGATTACATGTGATGACTTTCAGGTTTTGGAACTGTTGACCGCTCGTCGAGAAAATTCGGCAGACTGGCCCTGATCCTGAACATGTCCCCCTTTTGTAAAAGAAAAGGAACTGCACGTTTTATCGAGACCGGATCCAATAATCAAAATATACCAGGATCAAAGATTCAGGCACTCAGGCTACGGTCGCAACGCCTGTAGATCAAACTCCTGCTCGCCTATGATCTCGTCGGATCTGGTATAGAGTTTTCCTCCGTACCCATCGGTACTCGCTCCAGACATCGGAGATGATGCCGGCCACAATTCCAGTCCCCATGGTCTTTCGTTACGAATCAGTTCAGTTACGGAAAGAAAGGCGTCAAAGGACATCGCAAGAACCAGATAGGTCTGGCTTTCATCAGTAGGATTGTTGGGGTGCCAGAGATAGGATTTCGGAAGTTCCACTCCTGTATAAAAATCGATTCTTCCCACAAAACTTTGATTTTTTAAAAAAGTATCTGTGCTGCAAGCCCGGTTTTAACCGATGACAGGAGCTGTACGGTATAGGATGTGATGGCTTTTTGCATTTTCACAAGGGGCTTGGTTTACAATGAACGGCATGTTCTACCTGCATCTTCCCGCTTTGGACGTGGTGCGAAGGTCTGTTGTTGTTATCAACCCGCCAAAATGCAAGTCTTTCAACAGATATCATCAGCCTGTGTGCACAATTTACTATGCCCGGGGAATGTGGAGGTGTCTGCGTTTAAAATATGGAGAACGATAAAAATATAAAAGACAGGGAACATTAAATCACTGTCTCAGGATATTCGGGTAAATTGATCTATAGGCGAAGATGTATTAGATTTGTTCTACAAGGCACCCGATCATCCTCCCCAAATTCTCTTCAGGCAGGTAAGTTGCCGTTGGATCTGAAGGAGCTGCGATCGCGTCAGGATTTGCAGGTTAGATTCGCAAAATCATGACATGCCATAGAGTCGTCAGGATGTAATGGGAGAAATCATGAACACTAGCACTCGTACGGAAAAACTCAAGCGTGTGACGGAGCGCGTTGTCGTTATGACGTTTGTCGCTCTACTGCTCATCGGGTCAATTTTTGGCGTCACGTTGTTTTATGGCCTGAAACTGATGATCTCGTGGCTTTGTTTTTGTTGCGGACTGATCGGTGGCTTCGTCAGCATTCAACAACGGCTCAGGAAACTGGGAGATGAAGAGCTTGAACTCCTTTCGAAATCCTGGTTTCAGGTTCTTCTTATCCCGATATATGGCGGAATTTTCTCACTGGTACTGTACGTTGGATTTCTGAGTGAAATCATCAAAGGCTCGCTATTTCCCCAATTCACAATACTGCCTTTTGCAACTGTCCCAACGACTGAGGATGCAATAAAATTTCTGCAAACGACTTGTCCGACCTCAGGCCAGGACCTTGCGAAGTTTTTGTTCTGGTCGTTTGTGGCAGGCTTTTCTGAGCGGTTTGTTCCACAACTGATTGATAAATCCC
>JAAXXL010000067.1 GCA_013334485.1 Chlorobiaceae bacterium
TGTGCAATAAGCAGAACAAAAATATTGCCGCTTCACTCTCGCGATATTCTACCGGCTTTTTTTATCTTGAAAACACAGCAATAAGGAGTTAAAGCGTTTTGGGTACGCTCTATGCCCATGATGTTGTACAAGAGTAAAATCAGGTCATTGTCCCTTGACATCGCTGATTTTTCAACGAGCCTTCGATTTCGCGCCAGAGCCCCTTGCCAGTCAAGGGTTTTCAGACGCACTCCCTATATCTAATTGCACTCATAGAGGATTGAAACCAAACTCTTCTTGGCTTATCTGGCTTAAAGTGTGATCCAAACCCTATATCTAATTGCACTCATAGAGGATTGAAACAATAATACTTCCTGAGGATCTGTAGGAGCTCGATAACCAACCCTATATCTAATTGCACTCATAGAGGATTGAAACTCAGTACCCCGCGGTCATTGATCCGTTCGTTCACATGGTAGCCCTATATCTAATTGCACTCATAGAGGATTGAAACCCTTAATTAATCGGAGATGCTTGTCTCCAGCGGATCCGCCCTATATCTAATTGCACTCATAGAGGATTGAAACAAACAACAATGTTGTTGTTCACATTTGCAGAGACGTCAACCCTATATCTAATTGCACTCATAGAGGATTGAAACCCAAGCTCCTCAACTTTTCCCGTCAAGATGTTCATCGCCCTATATCTAATTGCACTCATAGAGGATTGAAACTGGACAGTTGAACTTTGCATAGAGAATCTGGTTCAGGCCCTATATCTAATTGCACTCATAGAGGATTGATTATCTACCCATATCTCGCACCTACGGAGCTTGAATCAATTCAAATGCCGTAGGCAT
The DNA here is from genome assembly GCA_013334485.1 of Chlorobiaceae bacterium. GTDB lineage: Bacteria > Bacteroidota > Chlorobiia > Chlorobiales > Chlorobiaceae > Chlorobium. The sequence continues at coordinate 839 of JAAXXL010000067.1, forward strand.
GAAATATCGGTAGAAGATGAAGCCCGGCGACCCAGCCCCCTATATTCATCGAATTCGGGTGAGAGCCGATATTTGTAATTGAATGTTTTAACGATGAAGGTAAGAGAGATTTCTCCCTTCAGTCGAAATGACAATAGCGGGGAATCAGGAAGATGTTGTTTATCTTCTTTATTTTGTTTAAGATACAGATGTTGTACAAGAGTAAAATCAGGTCATTGTCCCTTGACATCGCTGATTTTTCAACGAGCCTTCGATTTCGCGCCAGAGCCCCTTGCCAATCAAGGGTTTTCAGACGCACTCCCTATATCTAATTGCACTCATAGAGGATTGAAACATTACCGGTCGGATATCCTTCTTATTATCATACCCGGTCCCTATATCTAATTGCACTCATAGTGGATTGAAACTTAGGTTCAGGCATTGCGTCAAACGGGTAAGCTGATCCCTATATCTAATTGCACTCACCGAGGATTCCTGTACGGGCGTATTGCGATACGCCCCTACGGAGGATTGTATCATGTGGTATTTACAGAGGATTGAAACATTGCCTGTGTTACCGTATTTGCTCCTGATGCTCCCTTGCATATATCTAATTGCACTCATAGAGGATTGAAACGCAATGAACTCGTTGCGGGCCTTGTCAGATCCGGCCCCTATATCTAATTGCACTCATAGAGGATTGAAACTTTCGATAGCAATTCGCTCACAGTTGTTCGTGTCGGTGCCCCTATATCTAATTGCACTCATAGAGGATTGAAACATCGAGCTGGACAATCTTCCCACGAATCCGGTAACGACCCTATATCTAATTGCACTCATAGAGGATTCCTGTACGGGCGTATTGCGATACGCCCCTACGGAGGATTTCTAATTGCACTCATAGAGGATTTCTGTACGGGCGTATTGCGATACGCCCCTACGGAGGATTTCTAATTGCACTCACCGAGGATTCCTGTACGGGCGTATTGCGATACGCTTCTGCGGTGGATTTCTTATTGCACTATCCGAGGATTCCTTGTACGGGCGAAAGATTTTTCGCCCCTGCGGAGGATTGTATCTTGTGGTGTTTGTGGGGGATTGAATCAATTCAAATGCCGTAGGCATGGAATATTGGTAGAACATGAAGCGGTTAACCAACCCCGCATTCCCTTGCATTTTCAGAAACCTGACAGGGAAAAGGTTTGTTATTCTGTTTAACCTGCGCTACATTGTGGCTACAAGCAAAAAAAACGAATAAAGATATTATGGAAAATTCTGTTGTCAGGGCAAGAATCGATGCTGAAACCAAGGCTGAAGCCTCAGTTGTACTGGCAAGCATAGGGCTGACGGTATCCGATGCTGTAAGGCTGATGTTGAAGAGGGTCGTGGCGGAAAAGGCCCTGCCTTTTGAACTTCTCATTCCGAATGCTGAAACAATTGAAGCAATTAAAGCTGCGCGACGCGGAGATCTCAAAACCGCCCGTTCTGTAAACGATCTGTTCACAGAATTGCATGCGGACGATTAAATACACCAGTCGATTCAAACGGGATTATCGCCGTGAGCAATCGGGAAAACACGGCAAAAAGCTGGATTTGCTTTTGTCGGCTATCATCAATCTTCTCATTGAGGACAAACCGTTATCCTCTAATGCAGTCGATCATCCCTTGATCGGCACGTTGAACGATTGCCGTGATTGCCACGTCAAGCCTGACCTTGTTTTGATCTACCGCAAAACCGACGACAACACCCTTGAACTGGTTCGCCTCGGCTCTCATAGCGAGCTGGGCATTTAGATCATATCTAATTGCACTCACCGAGGATTCCTGTACGGGCGTATTGCGATACGCCCCTACGGAGGATTATAATCTTGTGATGTTTGTGGGGGATTGAAATATGAGGGCAGCCACAAGGGCGGCCCCTACGGTGGATTGAATTTTGGGCGGAGGGATTTTTGCCCTGCGGTTTTTATTGCAATATTATGTTTTGAAGAATTGGGGTTTTTGTTTGCTGTGCCCATCACATGATTGTCATCATCTATGCCCGATCTTCTGACGCAAAATAATCTTGTGACATTGTTTGTGTTCACAACCGGTATTGTATCCATATACCAGTTGCTGGAATACCTCACCACTAAAAACATTCCGTGGCTGTTTCGATTGATTCGGAAATGGTGGCGAAGGATTGTGAAACGGTTCAGGGGTGTCATCCCGGCAGGAACCCGGCAGCTTATTCTGAATTTTTCCGGCCATCCGGTACTGCCGGTTCAATTGAAGGATATCGGGCAAATGATGCACTGGTCAATCCCGGAGGTGATCACGGTTTCGTTGGGTAATGTTCCTGAAGATCACAACTTTGTGTCCACAATCGAAAAAGCAGTTGAAAAAATAGCGTTGTCACCCGAAGAGTGGCAGTCAATCCCCATTGTTTGCAAGGGTGACAAAAAAACATCGTGATTATTTTCCCGGACACCTCCCGATCACTTGTAATTAACTGAGAAGTTACGTACAATAATGAAGACACGCTGATTACAAAACGTCCATTGTTGTTACATCAGTTCCATACTCGTTTACCTGTTCAGATACTTTAATATCCAGAAAGATTGACAGGGATACGCATCCCTCCATAACACCCGCTTTTTGTTCGGCAGTACATTCTTTTCGGAGTAATCTGTAACTCAAAAAGCTATGTCCGCGCAGCAGTACCTTTTTCTTTTCACCATAGGTTCACCCTAAGCATTCGTTGTGCAGGCTCGAAAGACGCATGACCTTGATGCGGGGTTTTGTTTATATAAAAAAGCAATCTGAACAACAAGTTGCGAGAGTGATTTTTCGATTATGTCGAGTTAATCCTTTATTCACAGATGGATAACCAACCTCAAGAATGGTATCTCAGAATTGAAGCGGTCAATCTTGATCATTCAGTTTTCGACACTAACGATATAAGCACCATCCGAGGTGGAAGCTCACTTCTGTTGGAAGCAGTTACGAAAATTAATGATTTGTTCGAGAATCTGAAAGGTGTCAGCGTAGGGGCAAGTACCGGACTTTACCGGGTTGCTGCAAGTGACGAAATGGAAACTAACGCAATTAAACAAGCTGTCCTTAGCTACCTTCAAGGTGAGCCATACTGTCATTTCGCCACTTTTGTTGTGGCAACTACGGCAAGTAAAAAAGGTGAAAGCTTGGCGAATCTCAACAAACGACTGATTGCCGAATGTGCTTGGCAACAATACCGTACACCTTCATTCTCTTTCCCTGCGTATGTCGAAACGGATGAAGAGTGCGGTTTAGGTGGCGTTCGGCCTTGGTTTGATCCACTGAAAGTCAAAGATAAAAAAGCATCTAAGTCTGTTCACATCAGACGAGATCATGGAAAGTATTTCCGGAAAACGTTATACAAGCAATGTTTCGATGGTGAATTACCTGACATTGAGTTCACCAATGATCTGAACAGTCTCGCCTATAACGAAGATATTGCCCTGATCCATTTTGATGGAAACCGCTTTGGCAACATCCGTGATGAATGCGGGGTCAAAGAGGATTACCAACAGTTTGACAGCATAGTCCAGGGAATCCAGAAGAAAGCTCTCAGGAAAATTATCGAATATGCCATAGAGCAGGAAAAAGAAAGGCACCCTAATCAAACAACTCCGCTTCGCCTTGAAACATTACTTTGGGGTGGAGATGAGATCGAATTGATCGTGCCAGCCTCCAAGGCATGGATAACGCTCAAAATCTTTTTTGAAGAAGCCTCGAAAACCCCGTTCCGCACAAAAGCTGGAAAGCAGTTCAATCTGACCTATTCCGCAGGAGTGGTCTTCTGTCGCCATAATCTGCCGATCCTTCAGATTCGTCGATATGCCGATCAGCTTTGCACTCTCGCGAAACAACAGTTAACCGACAACCCTGAAGATTTCAGCAACAGCGATAACCGTCTCGCTTACCTCAATATGTCGTCGTTCGATCTGATCGAACGGGATATTGAATCTTTTATCAACTCTTATCATGCACCGGCAACCGTAAAAGATTTCACTTTCAACCTGCATGAAATCGGAACGATGCACAACACCATGATGACCCTCACCAGATCATTCCCGAAAAACAAGGTCTATGACATCGTGGAAGCTCTTCAGATGGGTTCGCCCATCGACGAAGAAGTATCAAGGGCCCTGAAAATTGCGGAAAGTTCGGTAAGGCCTGCCCTTGATCAAGCTATCAAAGAACTCATAGGTGTACGGAAGGAGCGGTGGCTGATCATTGGTGATTTGTGGAATCTTATCGGAAAACAGGCGATATGAACACTCTTTATGAATTGCAGGTCGAACTGACCGTTCGGGCGCCTTTTATTTCGGGAGGTGGAGGTGATGCCGCCCGAAGCCTCAATAAACTGTTCATCCGGCGGTCCGACGGCCAGATTGCGCTGAACGGTTCCCATATCAAAGGCAAACTGAGAGAAGCGCTCAAAGAATTGAAACGCCATGAAGCGCTTCCTGAGGACTTTGAAATTATTGCATGCTTTGGCCCGGAAGCGTCTGACGATAGTCAAACTGATGCGCTAAATACAGCAAAAACGGTCGATTATCGCCTGAAAGGCAGATTGCATTTTTCCGATTTTGCTGTCTCAAGCCCATCGGATCAGCCAGGTTGTTCTGCAAGACAAAGACGACTCACGAAAGTTCGGATCGACAGCAACACTGGCACCAGTAAGGAAAATTGTCTCCAGATGATCGAAAACATATTCGATCCTGGCACGCCGATTATCTTGCTCGGTACCATCAGTTTTTTTGCGGGTGAGGAAGAGGCCGCTTCAACAGGCGGAACGCTTTCGACCGGGTTGAAGTGGATTACGTCTCTCGGAGGCTCGAAAGGTAGTGGTTTCGGAAGGCTCGAACAAGTCAGAACAACGCTTTGGAAAAGCGCATCCATTGATGCAAGAATACTCTCGGGAGATCATTCGGGATTCAGCATCCATTTCGAGTTCCTTGACGATCTCCTGATTGGCGGGATCAAAAAGGCGACCTATTTCGTGGAATCGGAAAACCTCATTCCTGGCAGTGCGATCAAAGGCTCTCTTGCCCGCTTTTTGAACCGTCTTTGCGGAACCGCGCAAGACTGGACGGCCATCAATCTTGACAACAAGCTTGTATCGAACACGTTCCCGCATTTTGCGAAATACTTTTCCCAAATCCGTTTCTCTCATGCCTTCCCGGTTGCGTTCGATCGAACACACCGCCCGGTTGCTATACCCTTTTCGGCTGTAACCGTCAAAGGCGACGCATCGATTTTTGATGTCGCATTGCACAATAGCCCATCGCTTGACAGACAGTCGCGCATTCCCTCTTTTCAGATCAACTGGAAAAGTTCCGGTAAAGCTCGCCGGGATTTTGGCTGGACCTTGCCGGAAATAATCAATAAAACGCGAACGGCCATTCATGAGAAATCCAAACGGGCTAAGGACGAAAAACTTTACACCTTTCAATATCTGACTCCTTTTCAGCCTAAAGAAACGGGTAGTGAACGTTGCCGTAAAAAAATCAAATGGATAGCCGATATCCGCCTGCCTGAAATCGGTGCAGAAGAGCAGAAAAGACTTGCTAAAGAATTTTTTGAGGCGATAAATCTGGGGTGGAGGTATCTCGGAAAACGGGATGCAGAATTCACCTTTTCGGTTCACGAACCTCAACTGAACGCTTTTAATGAACAGTTTGAAAAGGTTTTACCTGCACATGATGGCGGCAAGGCAATCGTCGTCCTTCAGACAGATGCGCTCATGTTCGATGGCAAATTACTCTCTGATGAACAAGGGTTCTTTCCCGATCTTTTCGATGTTTACAAGAAATTTTGGTGTGAGGTAACTGAGGGATCTTGCGAAATGACCAGATTTTTTGCTCGCCAAAAGTTTGCGGGTGGTTACCAGGCAAAAAACAACTTTAAGCTTTATGAGTACTACTATCCATTCGTCCTGACTGAAATGGGTAGCGTTTTTGTGTTGGAAATACATGACCGCGAAAAGGCCAATATAAAACTGTTAGAATTCAGTCAGCGCGGCTTACCACTCCCTTCGAACATAACGAATCCAATTTCAAGCGACCCTGACTTTGATTACTGGAAGAAATGTCCTTTCGTTCCTGAAAATGGATATGGAGAGATCAGAATTAATATGGCATGGCACTGGACGCAAATACTGCCTGTATAACCCGAAACTACCCGATCATGAGTTACCTACGTATACGGCTTGAAGGAACGTTGACTGCGATATCTCCTACCCATATCGGTACTGGCGAAACCCGGCCTGTAGACCGTAAAAAAAAGAGTGAAGAAGAGACGCAGGAAAGTACCGATATCTCGATGATTGCGCGAGATTGTTCGTGCTCACCTTACCTGCCAGGCAGTGCAATTCGTGGAGTGGTTAGAAATTATCTGTTCCAGATTTTCAGGCAACTGTCGGACAAAATTGCTTGCGAAGAGAATTATGAAGCTATTCTTTCGAAAGCAAAAGCTGATGAAAAAAAACAGGATGAGCTTTACTGTGAAATGTATGACAATTCCAGTCTGCTGGATAAAGTGTTTGGAACTCCTTTATGGGCAGGGAAAATAGAGTGCTGGGATGCACCGGCAAAAACAAGGATTGATGGCAGTTGTTTCAAAGATAAGGACTGGGACCAGAATCGGCAGTGCTATCTGATACGCTCGGTAGCCATCGATCCTGTTACTGGAGCTGCTGAAGCGCACAAGCTGTATACATTTGAGGTGGCTCCTGCGGGATTGAGCTACCGGGTGAACATTGTTGGCCAGAATCTTGACGAAGTCGAGCTTGGGATGCTGCTTTTCGGACTCAACGGCTTCAATTCGGAAATTTATCCGCTCACTATCGGAGCGATGTCGGGCAGAGGATTTGGCCTGATGAAGTTCAACCCTGAAAAACTCTATATCCTCGAAAACACTCCGGAGGCTGTCAAAGCTTGGACTGTGCAAGCCGGCCAAAATGACCATGCAGGGTATCATGGCTTATCGGAAAAGAGTGCTGAGATGCAGACAATAATCGCAAAATTCAAACAGCGATTCGCAGAATCCATTCAGCAGGAGGGCAGGTCATGAACATATACAAACCATTCGAGCATGGGGTGAGTAGTCTGCTCAAATGCTCGTGGACTTTAGAACTGAAGACCCCGCTGGTCATTCGAGCGTCAACCAGTGCCGCGATCCATAATAAAAATAAAGAGGAACAGAAGGGCAGGAAAGCAGAATACGATTTTCGCTGGGAAGATCTGGCCGGTGATAAAGATAAAAATAAAGAGTGGTCAGCCGTCAAAGATTTCAATTATGATTTTTTCGTCGCTGAAGACAACACCCTCAACGCACGATACAGCATCCCCGGCAGCTCGGTACGTGGCGCCCTTCGCCAATGGACAATTCAGGCGCTGGTAAAGGAAGAGGAAAAAGGGTTGTTCAGTCTGCCAAAACTTGGCAACGAAGCTGTGATCAACAAATCCGAACGAATGAAGTGTGCCCGCAAAGCTGTCGAAGACAATGAGAATTATTGGCATGACATCCTCTCTCTTTTCGGCATCGCTTTTGACCTGAATCCTGGTGTTGACAATCCGCTTATTTGGAGCGGCAGGCTTGATATGGGTACGGTAAATCTTATTCCGGGTGAACAGGGTTCTACGGATGGGTACGTTTATGAGGTGAACGACGTAAATGCATGCGCACCAAAAAACATAAAAAGCCATATCAAAACACGATCACCTCTTGACCGGGTGACTATGGCAGCCAGAGCGCGAGGTTTGCATTCAGGTATCGAAATGAGCGAAGGCGAATGTTTTACTCTTGATTTCCGGATTTTCAATCCAAGGCCGAATGACCTTAGAATCCTGAAGCTTTGGAAACGAGACCTTGATGCGGGATTCATTCGTTTCGGTGGGCTTACCAGTCAGGGCCGGGGACGGGTGAAAATAGTAGAAAATTTCTACACTCTTTACGCGCCCGCTAACACACGGCTTGCCGCTTATCTACGGAAACATGGGAAAGTGAATATCACTGAATCGGATAAGCTTTTCAGTGATATATGGGCTGGTGCTGAACTCGATTTTGAGACACTTCTCAATCCGGATATCATGGTTACTCTTAACGCTGAGCATAATCCATCATGAGCCATCATCCCAATCCATTCGATTTTGTACCGTTTGCAGAAGGTGAGCCTACCTTGAAAACTCCTGAAGAATGGCTTGCTTATGGAAACCTGCGGACTGGCAGCATCAAGGTCGAAATGAAAACCTTGACACCTGTTCACATTGTTGGTGAACAAAGGATGGAAGGTAAAAACATAAAGGAGAGTCTTTTTTACGAACGTCATGGCCAACATTACATCCCCGGTTCTTCGATTAAAGGTGTACTGCGTGGATTTATTGAAGCCGCCTGCAACGGCTGGGCTTCACAATTGACACCATATTACCCACGAACCAAGAAGAATAATAGGCATACCTATGGCTTTAAAGTCATAAATAACATCGAATTAGAAAAAGATGAAAGTATTGATATAAATAATGTCTGTTCAATACCCGAGAAATTAGTCATACCAGAAAATATTCAAAACGGCATTGACCTCCCGTCTTTTCTTTTTGGTTTTGTCCCCGGAAAATCCAGTGATAACGAAAAATTCAACACATCATGGAAAAGCCGGATAAGCATTTTCGATGCGGAAGTAACCTTACCACTTTCCTCCATAAAAGACAAAAACAGTTATACTATACCTGATCTTAAAGATTCGGATGCATTTATGGGTGGCCCTCACCCAAGTGCATCAAGCTGGTGGTATCAACACCCGAACATAGTTAAAAAAAACGAACAAGAACAATTTACCAATTATCATTTTTTAGGAACAGGATTCAGAGGTAGAAAATTTTATTTTCATCAGGATCCTAAAAAATGCATTAAAGAATACAATAAGATCATGGAGTGGGGATGGCTAAATTTTTTTCCTGTTGAGTGTGTTGAAAAAGGAAGTTCCATCACATTCGACATATTTTTCAATAATGTTCCGGAGCAACTATTAAACATATTTTATTATGCTCTTGAACCTGATAAGAGAATTTGTCATAAAATCGGCTATGGAAAAGCTTATGGTTATGGCTCTATAGAATTCTCAATACTTAAGATCGATTATCACAGCAAAGGCTTTAAAGAATCAATCACTACTGACCCTGCTGTTACACGAGAGTTAATCCGCAAAAAGATTGTCGATAGTAAAGACGGAGATGAAAATAGTATTTATAACTTACTCGATAAGGCAACACTTGACATATTATCATTCATTTTATGGTATGAAGAGCCACTGAAGCATGTTTTTACATACCCCGTCCCTGGCGATGGAGGTTTCAATGTTAGCCTTGCCCAAGAAAAAAGAACAGAGCATAATCGAGCTTTAAAAAGATCAATAGAAAATGCTTTAAGAAAATATAACTTAGTGTTCAGTGAAGACCGCATAACAATGACTGAAAAAATGGCTCGAGATATTGCCAATTCACTTTACAATATCAAACCAACACTTCATTTTGAGGTATATCAAGAGAATTCTGAATTTTATAATGAAATTCGACAAAAAAGACTAAAATTAATCAGATGACAATAATTGAAAATATGGAAAAAAATATAAATCTAAAGGAATTAATTACTCAAGAAGCAGGGAGAGTTGAAGAAGATTGTATATTCTCTGCAAAAGGACATATGAATGCTGCCGCAACATGGAGGCGAGTAAATTATTACCTTGGAATACCCGCAACTTGTTTAACAGCCCTTGCAGGAGCTTCTGCAGCCAATATGATAGTAGATAGTGAATATGCCCCGATGATAGCCTGCCTCTCTACAATCATCACTGCACTTTTGACATTTATTAAGCCGGAAGAAAAAGCTGACTTACATTCAAAATCAGGGGGCTCCTTAAATTCCCTGAAAAATAATATCAGAATATTTCGAGATATAGAAGTATTTCAGTCAGAAGACACGGAATTTTTAGCAAATAAATTACATTTACTGTCTGACGAAAGAAATAAACTTAACAAAGAATCGCTTTCAATTCCTTATTTCGCATATAGGAAAGCCAAAAAAGGTATAGAGATGGGTGAGTCAAGTTATAAAATAGATTTAAATAAATAGATTCCTTCTAATAGGCTATCAACAATGTCTTTAGTTTTTGCTATCTCAGGAAATCCGTCTTCGCTCAGAATGCAAAAATAGAATTATACGCATTCAGTACCATGCGCATCACTCTTGAACTATCCCACCGCAAGTCGTTGATAACCGTGCCGGTGAACAACTCGTATCTCCTCTCTTCCCTTATCTACAACATTGTTGACAAAAGCTCAAGCGAGTATGCTGAACGGTTGCATGAGGAGGGGTACCGGTTGCAGAACAAGGCGTTCAAGCTTTTTACCTTTTCACCGTTATACCTGCCAAACCGTCGGAAGTGGGAGATGCATGACGATGGTACCATGAGCACAAGGGAGCGGTTGTTGCATCTTGTCATCTCTTCGCCGAAAAGCGAGTTTATCGAGCATTTGGTGGTCGGGTTGCTGCATGAGCCGTTTGTTTCGGTAGGGAAGGAGCAGTTCAGGGTTGAAACTGTACGGAGGCTTGACCAGCCTGCACTGTCAGGCGATATGCGTTTTATTGCCTTGTCGCCGATTGTGTGTGCCACAAAGCATGCAGACAAGGAGTATGCACAATATCTTTTTCCCGGTGATGAGGGTTTTGAACGGGTGCTCTTTGAGAACCTTTGCCGCAAGTATGAGGTGCTTTATGCGAGGCCTTACGCTGGCGACAACAGCAACTTCCGCTTTACACTTGACGAGGAGTATGCGAAGCGCAAACAGGGTAAAATTCAGAAGCTGATAACCATCAAGGAGGGCAAGCCCGATGAGACTAAAATCAAGGGGCTGCTTGCTCCATTCCGCCTTGAAGCTCCGGTGGAGCTGATGGAGGTCGGCTATGAGTGCGGGTTTGGCGAAAGGAATTCACAGGGGTTCGGGATGGTTAAGGTTGATCAGGGTCACGCAACGTGTTGAGCGGAATAAATAAAGGTGTCCATAATGGTTACGCGCTTGCTTTCAGCATTGGCTGCACATGGTGCTTTGGTTTGTGCAGAGACAAGTCGTGAGTTGCTTGCAGGTTAAGCCAGAATTCCGGTGATGTGTTGAATGCCTCGGCAAGAAGCCATGCCGTATTTGGTGACACCCCTCTTTTGCCACGGACAATCTCGTTGATTCGTTGCACCGGGATGCCGATATGCGCCGAGAGCGCTTTCTGGGACAGACCCATAGGCTCGATAAACTCTTTCAGTAATATAATTCCGGGATGTGTTGCCACTCTGTTTGATGGTATCATGTTATTTTTTGCACAAATTGGTTAGTGGGGAGGCGCCCATAAGCAAAAGTTAATTGGTTCCGGGTATCCATGCAAGTGGCGTTTGAACGGGTGCTCTTTGAGATCTTTTTGCCGGAAGTGCAGTGAAACGAATTATTTTATTGCACAACTGAAGTTATCCCTTATTTTTACCGTCCGGTATCTTTTTAAGGAACAACAACCCCGACCGACATGCCAGAGGTTTTTAACTACCCCATGACCTATCCCTCCTGGTGGATGGATTACTACTATCTCTTCACCTGGATGTTTGGCATGCTGCTTCTTGCTCTCGGGTGGGCGGTGTTTTTCAGGTATGGTAAATTTACCTATGGAGTAGATCTTGGCTGTCTGTGGAAATCGATCGTTCTCGTTCTCATGACTACCGTATCGCTCGGAGTTCCCAACTACTATAATACCCGATTTGTGGGGGAGCACGGACAGGATGGTGACTCTGTGAAGCTCTCTGTTGACAAGTTGCTCTATCTTGATCGCAAGGGAGTTGAAAAGCAGTTGAAGCTTGCAGATGTCAGTGCAATCTATCAGGAGAGTGTTACCTACAATCCGCCTCCGAAAATCTACATTGTTGCAGCAAAAAGCGCTGACAGGGACTCGCTCTTTATAACCAAAAATCTTCCCGGTTATGAGCGTTTGATCTCGGAGTTGACAAAGCGAACCGGTGTTGCAGCCAAACTGCGCTGATCGGC
>JAAXXL010000068.1 GCA_013334485.1 Chlorobiaceae bacterium
CACTGGTCAATCACCTGAACGGTTACTACATGCCCATGGAGGGTTCCATTTCAATTGGAGGCGTCAGGGTGAGCAGGAAAAATCTTGACCGGATCCATAAAATGGTTGGCCTGCTTTTTCAGAATCCCGATGACCAGCTCTTTACGGCAAGGCTTTACGATGATGTGGCCTTCGGACCGGAGAATCTCGGCATGAATCGTAGGGATATCGCCATCCTGGCTGAAGAGGTGCTCCGGGAACTGAATCTCTTGGAGCTGCGCGATAAACCTCCGGCACACCTCTCGCAGGGTCAAAAGCGCTTTGCCTCCTTTGCCACCGTTCTGGTCATGAATCCTGACGTCATTGTCATGGATGAACCCACCTCCGATCTGGACCCGAAAAACCGGAGAAAACTGATCAACCTGGTAAATTCGCTTGGAATAACAAAAATAACGGTATCACATGACCTCGATTTTATCTGGGACACCTGCGAACGGGTATGCATCATGAACCGGGGACGAATTGTTGCCGATGGGTCTGCAAGGGAAATTCTATCCAACAAAACGCTCCTTGAAGCCAACAACCTTGAGCTTCCCTTGCGGTTGCAATCCTGATTGTGGATTGCAAAAAAGGACATCAGGGACTTCAGGGACAGCAAGGACGAAGAGAAAGATCAGGGCAACCACAAGGGATTGCCCCTACACCATTTCGTATTTTTCGTCTGTTTCGTGGTCAATAGGCTTTCCTCAGCTCTTCAACCCTTCCACGGTTTACGCCGAGGTCGGAAATTCCGAGCCGCGAAGAGGAGCGCACATGAATCACAGCCTCCTGAGGGCTCAGCCTGAACTCGACATCATCGATAAAGCCGAACACCGGTACCGTAAACGTTGACCAGATATACCCTTGCTCTTCGTGCTGCACTGTTCCACCCTTCTCTATAATCAACTTTTTAAGACGCGCCATAGCCTCTTCAGGTGACCCCGTGAATGGAAGCGGTTCGATCCGGTGAATTAGGTCGGAGCTCTCACTGCTTACACAGTTTGGAGTTGGGGGGCATGGCCTGAGCTTTCCATTGACAAGCTGCGGATTCGCCTCCGGTTTCGGCCAAAGCTGCGAAAGCTGTGCGGTTACCGCTCCAATTGCATCGTTGAAAATATCCATGATTGTACTCCGGTTTATTTTAAAGAAAAGGACAGCAGCGACGAAAAGAAATATGACCCTTAAGAGCGAACCCTGCTTTTTTTGTCATGCCGTTTTTTTTCGTTGTCATCCCGAACTGAAAGGAGGGATCTCTTACTCGACCATCAGATCCCTCTCTGCGTTCGGGATGACATGCGGAAAGAATTCATGCAATTCGTGGCCACAAATCTTCTCAGCACTCAGCACTCAGCACTTGCTTCACCCCTCAATCCTCGATGAGATTGCTTCGGCCATATCTTTATCGGCAAGTTTGACGGTAATCTCTGGAATCTCCTTTGCGGTATTGACATGGAAAACTGTCACATCAAACAGGTCACTCATGCGCACAATCGCGGTTAAATCGGTGATATGACGGCTTACACCGAGAAAACTCAGAGGAAGCAGGCATTTGGCATGGTAGGGGTTGCTCAAAAAAATTCCGTAGGGCTTGACCTTCAATACCGTGCCGGTAAACTGCTCCCCGACATCAGGCAGAGTGAGCGGGAAATGATGATCACCGGGAGCGGAAGCCGTATCGTCATGAAGAGCCTCTCCCGACCTGAAATGGCCGATCCGATCTCTGAACATTGAGAGATCATAAAAGGCAACGTCCGGTTCGGTCAGCAACTCCCTTGCGCTCACACCCTGGGTCGAGTAGACAATAACCTCTTTTCCCTTATCTCTCAATGCTCTGAGCAATGGGAGAAAATCACTGTCACCACTGAAAAGAATAAAGGTATCATAGAGATCTACTTTGCTCAGGGCATCAACAACAAGCTCAACATCAAGATTGCCTTTGATAATAATCTCTCCGGTCACCTTGTTGACAATTTTTTTGACCGGTTTTGAGATGATCCGGTAGCCATGAGCCGTAAGTACCCTCGTAAATGCCGCATTTTCTTCCGATACCGGCTCGGATGCCGGAACGTAATAATTGGCCTGTACTGAAGCATATCCACTCATAAAAAAAGCCATCAGACGGGAAAAATCTATCTGCCACCCGAGATGGCGCTGCGTAAAAAAAAGATTGGCACCATCAATAAAAACAGCCGCACGAATCATAATTTCAGCTCCCTGTGTTCATCAACTTTATCTCGGACGAATATCGGGCGCCTCTATTTATTGACAGTGAGAAGCCCGGGAACAACGCAGTAATCGGGTTTCGGAACAAATAAATAAAGGAACTCTAAAGGAACACCTCCGAAGCATTAAACATTCAGCCTAATACGGTAATCTGGTGGGCAGCAGTGACCACCCGGGAGGCAAGCAAGGAGATAAACTCCTCAGAGCAGTTAACACAGGGAATAAGTGACGCAGCCTTTACCATTGTGGTGCTTCGGAGCTCATCTGCCCGGCGGATGGTTTCGTTTCCGTCAGAAAAATAACCCCCGGCAAAAAGATCGGCAGAGAGAGAGTTCTCCTTTTGAAGCTGCAGGCAGATTTCAGAAAATGAGGGTTGGGTCCAGGTTCCGCCCACATCGTGATTGAGATAGACAGCCATAACCCTGCCATAGGGATTCCTGCTGTCACGAAGAATCAGACTCCGGAGCCGTTCAGCAAAATTCAGTGTCCCCTCAAGACCGGTTTGAAAAGAAGGAATTTCACCGTTCATATCGGTAACCAGTGTGCCGTGAAACAGAAGCAGCAGAAGCCGGTTATCATCCTTGGTAACAGAGTGACCGTTCGCCGCTTCAACACTGGATCCAAAGAGATGATTGAGATAAACCTGATGAAGTTGATCGTCATCCCATAAGCGGCTGATCACCTTGATTTTCCCCAACTCCGCAGGATCAATTGATGATTTCAGCCAGGAACAGAGCAGACCGCAGGAGAGGCTTGAGTCAACAGGTGCCATGGATACGATGATCTGGCCAGCATAGTGACGACTCTTTTCAATTAGGCTTTCAACACTGGGATACGAAGCAGAAAAAGCAGCATGAACCTCAAAATCAGGACAATCCGGGGATGAATATCTATCAAGATAGTGCTGCAAGGCGGCAGCCTGATTTCGGGTAATGCTGTTTTGGGGTGAACAGCGAGGATCGGTTCGAGCCCGAATAATTTTTTTCAGTGACGATGATGCGGCAATGGAGTGCTGCAGCAAAGATGGGATTGGCATCACTTGAGAAGCATGCTCAAGTGTACGGAGAGTAACGCGGTAATTTTCTCTGAAGCGGTTGGTTTCCGCCTCACCGTGAGCCGCAAGTATTACCGCTATTTTCTCTTTCGGTGGCATGAGCGGCTCTCACTATTTCAGGATTTTCCTGCACGAATAACGTTTACATCCATTCCCTCGTGAAATCCCTTGTCAGGAGTCAGAGCAACTTTATCACCTTTTTTAAGTCCCTGCACAACTTCAACAAAGGTCAAGTCACTGGCACCCTGGCGAATCGGCTGCTTTTTCAGGCGACCCTTTTCGATTTTCCAGACATAGTTCTGATGGTTCTCCTCAAAAACCGAGCTTTTTCTGACAAGAAGAGCGTTTTGCTTGACATTATAGATAATGTTAGCCGTTGCCGTCATGCCTGACTGAATAGTGCCCGCAGGTTTGTCAATGGAGAGATAGATCCTGGAGGTTTTCGTAATCTTGTCCGTCTGAGGTACAATGCGCGACACAACTGCCGAGAGGCGCTGGTCAGGATAGGCGTCAAAGACAACCGTTGCAATCTGGCCATTGCGTATCCTTGGTATATCAAGTTCATCAACCTCTACACTGATCAGATAACCTGCCGGGTCAACCACGCGGGCCACAAGAGTACCTGCAGGGACATAGTCACCCACCTTTACACTCTGCAAGGTCAGTACCCCCTCAAAAGGTGCCGTTACCGTCAGCTTGTTCAGATCATCCTGACGCATCTTCAATTGAAGGGACTTCTGTTGCAGCATCTCACCTGCCTGAATGCTTTTCTTTTCGGCTTCATCAAGATCCTGGCGGGATATCGCCCCTTCATGGAAAAGATTTCTTTTTCTCGAGAGTTGAGCCCTGCTCTCCCTCGCCCCTGCCTCCTGTTCGGCAACTGATGAACGGGCTTCACTAACGGCAAGCTGCGGCTGCGGGCTGTCAAAAGAGATAATGCTCTGGCCTCTTTTTACCCGCTCTCCCTCCTTTGCTCCAATATGACTGACCGTTCCGGCAAATTCGGTATTGAGGTTGGCTATCGACTCCGCCTCAACAAACCCTGTTGCATAGATCGCTTGTACAAGCTCGGCATTGGTCACCTCTCCAGCTTCAATATCTACCGTGTTTCCTCTTGTAATGAGAAATACCACCGTTACGACAAACAGAACACCAAGGGCTATGGAGTATTTCGGAAAAACTTTCTGTAAGGTATTCATGGATGCTTTTATGGATAATTCAGCTTTGGGAAGTTACATGTTTTGAACTATTTCTCCATTGCGACCTTGGTTTTTCCATAATTTTATCAATCTTTAAAAACATTTTCGTTCACGGCCCTCCATATGAACGGTTGAGAACATAAAAAACAATTAATCTACAGTATCAATGGGCGATAATCAAGATAACAGGAAAAGCTTTCTGGAAACCGTCAAGTTCGATGAAAAAGGACTGGTTCCTGCAATTGTTCAGGATCATGAAACCGGCAAGGTTCTCATGATGGCCTGGATGAACCTTGAAAGTCTCCGGATGACCCTCGAAAAAAAGAAAGCCTGCTACTGGAGCCGAAGCCGCAAGAAGCTGTGGCTGAAAGGAGAATCATCCGGTAACATGCAGGATGTACATGAAATCCTTATCGACTGCGATGGCGACACCCTGATCCTGAAGGTATCCCAGACCGGCGGCGCCTGTCACGTGGGCTACCACTCATGCTTTTATCGCAAGGTAAACAGTGATCTCACCATGGATATCTGCGATACGCTGATGTTCAATCCTGAAGATGTTTATGGCAAAAAAAGCTGATATGATGCAAAAGCAATCCAAAGAGAACGCCAAATCCCTTAACCGGACAAAGTCAAGAGCCTCCATCAAGCAGATGTTTGATGAGGTTGCTCCAACCTACGATTTTTTAAATCACCTGTTGAGTCTCGGAATAGATAATTACTGGCGTGCAAACGCTACCCGCAGGGCAAAACAGCTCTTGCAGAACAATCCGGCGCCACGCATTCTTGATGTCGCTACCGGCACCGGCGACCTGGCCGCCTCAATGGCTAAAATTGCAGGAGCAAAGGTTACTGCGCTTGATCTTTCGCCGGAGATGCTGGTACTTGCACGAAAGAAGTACCCGGAGATCACCTTTCTTGAGGGATATGCGGAAAAACTCCCTTTCAATAACTCAAGTTTCGATATTGTCAGCGCGGGTTTCGGAGTAAGAAACTTTGAAGACCTTGAAAAGGGGATGCAGGAGTTTCACCGGGTACTCAAGCCGGGTGGTCACACCCTCATTATTGAACCGATGATACCTCGCAATGAAGTGATGAAAAAGCTTTACCTCATCTACTTCAAAAAGGTACTGCCGAAAATTGCGGGCCTGTTCAGCAAATCGACCTTTGCCTATGACTACCTGCCACACTCTGTCGAAAAGTTTCCACAGGCTGAAGCGTTCACGGCAATACTGAAAAAAGCAGGATTCAGCAAGGCAGACTATTTCCCCATGACCTTTGAAACCTCAATTCTCTACGTAGCCCGCAAATAACAATTCGGGACCCGGATTGTTATTTACGGTAGGGGCAAACCTGCGTGTTTGCCCTTCAGGGTTAAATTTCTTCTTCGTCCTTGCTGTCGTTGAAGTCCCTGTAGTCCTTCTCTTTTTTTACACCGCCCAGCGAGCCTGAATCAGCGGAAGGCGCTGCAAGATCGGAATGAAAACCATATAGGCAGCTATACCGACAATATCGACCAGCAGGTCGCCCGATGATGCTGAGCGGTAGGGAAGAAAGGACTGCACATACTCAATGGCCAGGCCGTAAAGAACGAGCGGTATGATCTTGAGCAGCCCGAAACGGCTCTTCGGAAACGCAAAATCCACAAGAACGGCAAGCGCAGCAAAAGCCAAAAAATGCAGCAGCTTGTCCCCATTCTCGACATCAATACCTGCTCCGTTACGAATTATAGCCTGCCAGCTTATGGTGGCCAGCGCGGCGATCAGCATCAACCGTGAGAGTATCATCATGTACCGTTTCTTCGCTTTCATAACAAAAATAGGGCGTAGCTTGATAAAATTCAGCTACAATGTATACCAAAGTACACGAAGTAACAATTGAGCGATTTGATTTTCAAGCCGCGGAAAGGATTTCAAGCACCGCCCAACGCAGTAATCGGGTTTCGGAACAAATAAATAGAGGCGCCTAAAGCATGGCCTCAAACTCATCCTCTGATATGACCCTCACCCCAACCTTCAACGCCTTGTCAAGCTTGCTGCCGGGATCATGACCGGCAACGAGAAGTCCGGTTTTTTTACTGACTGAACCGACCACCCTGCCTCCGCGCTCAATAACAAGTTCGGAGGCTTTCTGGCGGTCATACCGCTCAAGGCCACCGGTAAAAATAACGCTGATCCCCTCAAAATTCCGGTTGACCTGCTCGGGCTTTCCGGCAGCACTTACCTGCACTCCCGCCTGTTTCAGCTTCTCGACAAGAAGGCCTGCTGAAGCGTTTGAAAAAAAGTCGCAGAGGCTGCGAGCAACAATCGGCCCGACATCGGGCACCGTTGAAAGCTCCTCCTCGGTTGCCTGGCGAAGGAGATCAAGCGAAGGGTATGCGCCCGCAAGTTCACGGGCGGTAGCCCGACCGACATGACGGATACCGAGAGCGTAGAGAAGGCGGTCATAGCTTTTTTCCCGGCTCCCGGCAAGAGCCCGAACCAGATTCTGCGCCGACTTTTTGCCCATCCGCTCAAGACCTTCAAGTTGCGGTTCCTGAAGCAGGTAAAGATCTCCGACATCGCGAACAAGCTTCATTTCGACCAGTTGATCGACCAGCGCCTTGCCGAGTGTCTTGATATCCATTGCGTTGCGCGAAGCAAAGTGGAGCAGGCGTCCCCTGATTTGAGCCGGGCACTCTGCTTCATTGGGGCAGTACCAGCTCACCTCTCCTTCAGGCTTTTCGAGCGGGCTCTTGCACTCCGGGCAGACAACAGGAACCGCAATCGGCTCCGCATCAATCGGGCGCTCTTCAAGAATAACACTAATAACCTTGGGAATCACCTCTCCGGCTTTCTCGATAACCACACGGTCATGCACCATAAGGCCAAGACGCTCAATCTCATCGAAGTTATGCAGTGTAGATCGCGATACGGTTGAGCCAGCCAGCAAAACCGGCTTAAGCTCTGCAACCGGTGTAATGGTACCAAGCCGGCCAACCTGAAAGAGAACAGCACACAGTTCGGTTGTAGCCTGCTGGGCCGGATACTTGTAGGCGATGGCCCAGCGGGGGCTTTTGGCTGTCGCTCCTATCTTATCCCAAAGGCGGACATCATTCAGCTTGAGCACAACACCGTCAGTCTCATAGGGCAGCTTCCAGCGTTTCTCGGTCCACTCTTCAATATAGCGGCTGATCTCCTCCTCTTCACGGCAGAGACGGTAGTGACCACCGGTATAAAATTCAAGCCGTTCAAGCAGCTTCAGCCTTGAGCTGTGCGCGGTATTTTCATCACCGAGCCCTTTGAGATAGTAGGCAACAAAAGAGAGCGGACGGCGGGCAACTTCAGCAGAGTCCTGAAGTTTAAGGGTTCCGGCCGTAGCGTTTCGGGGGTTGGCAAAGCGATCCTCCTCCGGGCGGGTTTCGTTGAGAGCCTCAAAATCCTCCTTCGACATATAGACTTCGCCCCGCACCTCGATCTCCCCGCTCTCCCCCTGAAGCTCGGTAACAAGAGCACTGTTGAGCCTTAAAGGGATGGTAGAGATGGTTTTGATATTTACCGTAATATTGTCACCCTGAACGCCGTCACCCCGTGTCGCCCCCTGAACAAGAAGTCCGTCACGATAGATCAGGCTGACGGCGACTCCGTCAAACTTAAGCTCGGCAACTATCTCCTGCTCCTGCACCCCTTCAAGCAAAAGAAGCTTTCGCAGCCGGTTGCAGAACTCTGCCACCTCCGGAAGTGAGTAGGTGTTGGAAAGACTCAGCATCGGTTCCCGGTGCCGGACAGAAGCAAACTCTTTGGTAATGGTGCCGCCAACCCGCCGGGAGGGGCTGTCGGGGGTCACAAGTTGGGGGTACTCCCGCTCAAGCGCTACCAGTTTTTCAAGAAGCTTGTCAAAATCGTAATCGGAGATTTCAGGCATTGCCTCCATGTAGTAGAGGCGGTTGTGGCGCTCAATCTCACTGCGGAGTCGCAGGATCTCTTCGCTGGCAAATAGTATATCGGTCATTGACACCATGCAGTTATCTGACAGGTGACCAGGCCCATCCGGCCAGATTTTTCAGAAAACCAAGAGAGCCCTGGATACCGAGTTTCTCCCAGGTTGCCGTCATCACCCCCGGAAATCGCCATGCCACACGAAGCATAACAAGAATGAGTTCCTCAATCTTCATTTCATCACGAAACATCGCCTGACGGTAGTGCTGGGGCAGTTCGTCGAGCACAATCATGACCTCGTTCATCATGTCATTGACAAAGTTCGGCTCATCGGTGGCGGAGTTAAAACACATATACTTCATAAGATTGGCCATAGAAGCAACATTGGGCTCGTAGGCGCTGATCTTTTCCAGATGCTTTTTCGAAAGGTTGTTTTCTTTCAGCGCCCGGTCAAGATCGGCGGTCAGATGAGAAAGGTTGCGCACCATGGAACCGAAACCGCAGAAGGTGAGCGGAGAGCCGAGTGAAGCGGCGTCACCAAAGAGAATGATACGGTCATCGGCAATCTCCCGGGTACGATTGAATCCATCATGGAAGTAGGCCGGAATAATGCCGTAAACAGGACGATGAACAACAAAATCCTTTCCCGGTTTTTTATACTCCGGCAGCGTGCGGAAGTAGGTTTCAAACAGCCCGAGAAGCGATTTGTCATTCGGGGAGTCGGCCTCGTCATAAAAGAAGAGATAGGTGATATACTTCCCTGCTTCCGCCGGGAATCCCTCCCAGATAAGCTGACGACCGGTTCCCGCAGTGGTATCCGCCGGACCGGTGCTCACAAGAATCTCACCGGTATCAAAATCCACATTCTCAAAACCGCTTGCGATGGTGCCGACTGTAGGACAGACATGGGTCTGGGGCATCCCTTCATTGAGTTGCATGGCTATCGGAGAGAGGATCCCCATCACATCGACCAGCACCTTTGCCTTGTAGAAGAAGCTCTTTCCATGGTTATCGGCAACCTCGACAACAATATGATCATCAAACCGGTAACATGCTTTAAAAGAGCGCTCCGCAACCACCCTGCATCCCTGAGCAGCCCGAACTTTAGACTTGGCCATACCAAGCAGCCTGTCGGCATCAACCGCACAATCAAGCACATTTTCCATATAGAGCTTCTTCTGACTCCCGTCGGGCTGGTAAAAACCGACCCACCCGGTTTTGTACTTCCGGACAATAACGGAATCAACCTCCTCTTCAGTAAATAGTCCGATTTCGGAGAGATTGAGCAGCTCCTGGCGTGAAATGTTCCAGTCTCGGGTCGATTTAGCCGGCAGACGGCGATCAAACACCATCACCTTCCGACCCCAGGTTCCGGACATCACGGCAGCATGCAGGAGCCCAAGCGTCCCGCCTGCGTAGATCAGATCATATTCACCGTTTATACGGGCATCAGCGGGAAGCTGCGTTGAAGGCAGAATAACCTCTTTGGCAGGTTGCTTCACAAGCGACCAGTAACGGTCAAGCTCCTGAATCCGCTGAAGATGCTGCTCACCTTCCAAAAGTGAAGAGAGTGCCCGGTAGAGGTGGGGATGGGAAAGCTTGATTTGATCGAGTGACAACGGCATATGATACGAGTGTAAATGGGTCTGATATTCAGGTCGGAATCACGGCAGAGTGTTTGAGCTGACGATCACTCTCGATTTTTCCGTCAACAAGATGAATCCGCCTCCCTGCACGGTTGGCAAACTCCTCATCGTGGGTAACGACAATAATGGTCTGACTTAACTCCCGGTTTAAACGGTCAAAAAGCTGATAGACATTGTCTGCTGATCGGGAGTCAAGGTTACCGGTCGGTTCATCGCCAAGGAGCACTTTTGGCTCGTTGGCCAGAGCCCTTGCAATGGCAACCCGCTGCTGCTGACCGCCTGAAAGCTGACTTGGCTTGTTGGTATATTTGTTCTGAAGTTCCACCATATCAAGAAGGTGCATGGCTCTCTCCTTGATCTCCTTGCGGCTCCGCCGTCCATTAATCATCATCGGAAGGCTTACATTTTCAACGGCATTAAACTCAGGCAAAAGAAAATGAAACTGGTAGATAAACCCTATTTTTTCATTGCGGATACGGGTCATATCCTTTTCACTCTTTTCGGTTATCTCCTCCCCGTCAAGCCAGACCTTGCCGAATGTCGGTTTGTCAAGCCCGCCCATCATATAGAGCAGTGTCGATTTGCCGGAACCCGATGGGCCGGTAATGGCAATAAACTCGCCCTTCTGAATCTCAAGCGAAAGGTTAGGAATGATGGTCTGGCGAATATCTTTGGAGAGTTCGAGTTCCCGGCGGATGTTTTCAAGCCGGAGTATGGTTTCAGCCATCAGATGCCACTTTCATTGTTCTGGATTACGGGTCAAGCCGTTGCAACCATGCAACTCAAGAGATAATCAAAGAATAATATAATAACAAAAAAGCCCCGAAAGACTATTGAAGAAAAGGAGCGCAAAGAGATCAGGAAGAGCAAAACCTAAGTGAAAGATCAGGGCAACCACTTTCCTTTGTCATCCCGTTTTTTTCCTTTGTCATCCCGAACTGAAAGGAGGGATCTCTCTTTCACGAACACCAGATCCCTCTCTGCGTTCGGGATGACAAGGGGTGAGGTTCGGGGGATGAAACCGGGGGAGGGTTCGGGATGACACGGGGGAGGTTCGGAAGAGCTTCAATCGCCAAGCCAAAATCAAAAAGTATTCCAGCAAGAATAATCCATGAAATATTTTGTAATACAGCCATATATTACGCTATTGCAAAAGACAACAACGAATCCCGATTCACCATGCTGTTATCAATACTCTCCTTCATTGTAATCCTCTCCACTGTCGTGGTTGTGCATGAATTCGGCCATTTTCTTGCAGCAAGACGGGCCGGTGTTCCAGTGTATGAATTTTCAATCGGCTTTGCGTTCAGTCCCCGGATTGTAACTTTTTTCCGAAGCAGGGAAACCGAGTTCACCCTTCGCCTGCTGCCTCTGGGAGGGTTTGTGAGTTTTTCAAAAGAGGGGGATGAAGATGCAGCTCTGCTGCTCCGCTCTTCGACTCTTTCCCGAGCATCCATTCTGGCGGGAGGGCCGTTTTTCAATATCTGCTTTGCTGTGCTGGTTTTTATTCCGGCATTTATGCTGAAAAACCATGTTTCGCTTCTTCCCGCACTGCTCTCAAGCTTGCAGACTGCTGGAGCTGCTGTTGCGGGAACCGGAGTAGTGTTAACTCGCCTGTTTACCGGTCAATCCGGCATGGAGAGTCTTGCAGGCCCGGTAGGTATAGCGATTATGGCGGGTCAGGCGGCAAGCCGGGGCGTGGTGGATGTTCTCTTTTTTACCGGCTCTCTGAGCATCAGCCTTGGCATCATGAACCTGCTTCCGCTTCCGGGTCTTGATGGCGGTCAATTGACAATGCTCCTTGTTGAAAAAATCAGCAATAAATCCCTTGACGCAAAAACTCACCAGCTTCTGAATTTTGCAGGAATCATGCTCTTTCTGCTGCTCTCACTCATTGTAACCTAGTGTCACGTCACGAATCAATTGACGGATAAAGATGCAACAGTTTGATTCTCGCCTTTTCTGCTGTGAAACGCCACTTGATCGTCGATTTTTTGTTGTTTCGTGCCTGCTCCCATGCAGCAACTTGCGACCGGACTTCTGCAATTGTATCAATCCGTCGATTGAGGCACTGGTTCGACAACACTCTCAATTCTATCTCTGCCATATTCAGCCAGCTTCCGTGTTTTGGGGTATAGATAAATTCGAATCTATCCAATAACGCTTTTGCTTTCTTGGGGTTAAACGCATGATACAGTGAACCGGGCTCATGCGTATTGAGATTGTCCATCACCAGCGTAATCCGTTCTGCGTGCTTGTACTGTTTTGCGATCTCTTCAAGAAATTTTGCCCAGTCATATCGTTTTCTGCTTGCGGTTACTCGAACCATCCGCTTTCCAACCAAGGGCTCATTTGCTATGAAAATATTACAGGTACCTCTCCGGCTGTATTCGTAATCATATCGGGCAAGTTGTCCCGGTTTTGCTGGCACTGGTTTTCTTGCCTCCGCTATCAACTGCTTGGGCGACTCATCCATACAAACAACTGGATACAATGGATCGTAGGGCTGCTTGTACACGTCCAAAACCATCTCCATGTGTGCTACAAAATTACCATCACTGAGCGGTGGAATCACCCATCCTTCCTGCTTCCAAGGCTTAAGGACGTTTTTTTTAACACACGGCGAACGGTTTCGTAGGAAATATCTTCAACATAGTTCAGTTCAACTGCCTTGTCGGCCAGCAATCTCAATGTCCATCGCTTATGACCTTTCGGTGCTTC
>JAAXXL010000112.1 GCA_013334485.1 Chlorobiaceae bacterium
GCTTGATTTGCTGCTTTTTTTTATCAAGCGTGATGAACTGGATATTTATAATATTCCCATTTCAAAAATAACTGCGGATTTTATCAGTTATATCAAGGATGTCAGGATCCTGAATCTTGAAATTGCTGCAGAGTTTATCTATATGGCTTCAATGCTGATGAGCATAAAGGCAAACATGCTGCTTCCTCGTCCTGCTGAGGATGGAACACCGTCCGATGAGTTTGATCCTCGTACGGAACTTGTGCAAAGGCTTTTGGAGTACAAGCGCATCAAGGAGGCGACAATCGCTTTGGATCAGCTTGCCGCAGATCGGGAAAGCTTGTTTCACCGCAGATTTTTTGAGGAGTTTGAACCTGAGGTTATTGACGAGCTGGATGAGCCGGTAAATCGCCCGACGCTTTACCATCTTATGCATGCCTATAAATCTGTTCTTGAAAACATGCCTCGTACGATGACTCGCAGTGTTTCGGATGCTCCGGTAACGGTAGAAGAGCAGACGGCACTGATTCTGAAGCGGCTTGAAACTCGGCTACCGGTCTCGTTTACCTCTGTGCTTGAAGGTATTACTGAGCGCATTATTCTTGTTGTTACGTTTCTTGCTGTGCTCGAAATGTGTAAAAACCGGCGAATTACCGTTTTGGTCAAAGATGGTTTTGATGATTTCTGGATTACCCGGATAGCCGGGGCGTGATAACCCGGTGAGAACCTTTTAATTACTTGCATATATGCCGGAAATTGTCCCTTTCAGGGGAATTCTGTATAGCCCTGATCTTCTTGCGACGGCTGACGAACTGATATGCCCTCCCTACGATGTTATTTCTTCAGAGTTTCAACAAAAACTCTATGCGGGATCTCCGTTCAATGCTATTCGTCTTGAGTTACCACTGGAATCTGATCCATATAGTGCGGCAGCGGAGCGTCTCGGGGAGTGGTTACAAGGGGGCGAACTGCTGAAGGACAGAGAACCTGCGATCTACCCATATTTCCAGACCTTTGAGGATTCTGAGGGTCAAACGCATACACGAACCGGATTTTTTTCAGCCATGCGCCTCCATGATTTTTCGGAGAAAAAGGTACTGCCGCATGAAAAAACCCTTTCAGGTCCCAAAGCTGACAGGCTGAACCTTTTCAGAAAAACCAGAGCCAACATCAGCCCCATTTTCGGTCTTTATGCCGATGAAGCCAAAACGGCTGATCGCCTGATGAAGGCCTTTGCTGAGGCCAATGAACCGGTTTTGGATGCGCTCTTTCAGGGAGTGAGAAACCGGATGTGGCGGATAACCGATCCGGCACTGATCGCGACCCTTCAGGAATCGCTGCTCGACCGTTCCGTCTACATTGCTGATGGTCATCACCGATATGATACCGGAGTGAACTATCGCAATGAGCGTGCGGCAGCCAATCCCGCTCACAGCGGCAGTGAAACCTATAATTTTATTCTGACCTATCTGGCCAATATTCATGACGAAGGGCTGCTTATTTTTCCGATTCACCGTCTGGTGCACAGTCTGGAAAGATTTGATGCCGCAACTCTGAAAACCCGTCTTGAGGAGTTTTTTGCTGTTACAGAGCTTAAGGATCGGGAAGCCCTGAAAGCATTTCTTGACGGAGAGCCATCCATTTATGCTTACGGAGTTGTTTCAAAGGGGATGGTGCTCGGCATCACGTTGAAAACCGATCCAAAGCCCCTGCTTGACCCAGCTCGCCCGGAGGCACTGCAACGCCTCGGTCTGGTGCTTCTCCATGATCTCATTCTTGCGAGGCTGCTTGGCATCTCCCAGGATGCGATGGCAAAACAGAGCAATCTGACCTATGTGAAGGATGACCGGGAAGTTTTTGCTGCGGTCGATTCCGGCAAAGTTCAGGTGGGATTTGTTGTCAAGCCGACCACGGTTGAGCAGGTACTGGCAGTTTCGGAGACGGGCGAAGTTATGCCCCAGAAATCGACATTCTTCTACCCGAAACTCATGACGGGCATGTTGTTTAATTCGCTCGACTGACTGCTTATGGCTAAAGAGTTTCTCTCTCACTCGGCTGATGAGACCCGTCGTTTTGCCCGTCAGTTTGCTGCCGGGCTGCATGAGGGAGATATTGTTGCGCTTTGTGGCGATCTTGGTGCAGGCAAAACCGAGTTCATGAGGGGGATTACGGAGTTTTTTGTCTGCGAAGAGCAGCTTTCCAGCCCGACCTTCCCGCTCTTTAATATTTATGAGGGAACGTTGCGGGGTGAACCGGTTACCCTTCATCACTTCGATCTCTACCGGATAGAGTCACAGAAGGAGCTTGAGGCTATCGGGTTCGATGAATACCTCTCCTCCGCCTTTGTTTCCGTTGTTGAGTGGGCGGACCGCTTTCCAGAGTACGCCCGATTCTATACCGCTACGGTCAGGCTTGAGCGCACGGGTGAAGAGAGCCGCAGAATTTTTATAACCCATATCGATTGATGAATATTCTGTCTGTAGAGTGCACCCATGCACATTTGAGCGTAGCGGTTACAAATACGGGTGCAATAACCGAAATCCAGAATGCAGAGTGGAAAAAAGCTGCCGAATCGCTTGTGCCGCTGATCGACCGGGTTTTAGCTGAAGCAGGGCTTGATCGGCACGAGCTTGATGCTATTGCCATCTCATCGGGGCCGGGCTCATTTACCTCACTGCGCATCGGGATGTCGGTTGCCAAAGGTGTTGCCTACGGTCTCGGTTTGCCGCTGATTCCCGTCCCGACCATGCCGGCGATGGCAGCATCGCTGCCGGACAAAGCGGATAAAATTATGGCGGTTGTCCCTTCCCGCAAAGGGGAGTACTACTTTGCGATCTATAATCAGGATGAGCTTGCTTCAGGCATATGGCATGATCAGGTTGAGAGAGGCTCCGCCGCTGATGTTGCCGCTGCCGCTTCCGGAAAAGAAGGAATGGTTGTTGTCGGGCGGGGGCTTGATGAGATTATCCCGCTGCTTGCAACTTCAGGTGCAGTTTACCGGGATGCTGACTTCTTTACTGCCCGCGCTCTTTTCCCCCATTCCCAACGGCTCTTCGCCAACGCAGATGCCGCAGAACTTCAGGGTGTTACCCCCGATTACCGCCAGATGTTTACCCCCAACGGCGGGAAAGGGTGAGTCAGAGCCCGGAAGCGATCATCTTTCTTTAGGTGTTATGTTACGACAGTAGTGTCCGATAAAAAATAAAGAAGGTCTGAAAAACGCTTGAGAAACGGCGATATTAAAAGTGACCAAACCTTTGATATCAGCACCATACACAAGGAGTTCC
>JAAXXL010000069.1 GCA_013334485.1 Chlorobiaceae bacterium
TATCGCCTTTATGAAGGTTTTAAGCTCTTTTGCATTGCTTTTCAGAAACGTATTGCGTGCATTGATAGTACGGCATGGAATATTTTCAGCCGCCTCCTTGAAGAGCACCTTGTACCCTTTCAATTCTGCAATACTGGCCTGTGGTTCTTCAAGAATAGCACCATCAATCTGCCTTGCTTCAAGCGCTGCAAGTGCCGGGCCCCCGGCCAGTTTCTGGAGATTGAACTGCCCGCCGTTTTTCCTTGCCGCAACCGTCAACGCAATGACAGATTCGCATGTAGGCGAAATACCGGCAATATTCTTGCCCTTCAAATCCGAAAGACGGGTAATAGGCGAATCCTTTGGGACAAGCAGTACCGAGGTGCAGGGCTTTTTGACCTGAGAGATTATCTTGATCGGTGCACCATTGGCAATAGCTGCAATGGCAACAGTCGGGCACGACCAAAATACATCTGCCTGTCCTGAAACAACCAGATCTCTTGCGGCAGCCAGATCTGCAACCGGCACGATGGAGACGTCCAGCTTATATTTATTGAAAATCCCCAACTCCTGAGCAACATAAAGATTGAGATGATGAGTTGTTTTTGCATCCGCTACCACTATTTTTGCAGGCGCGCTAATCGCCGTTGAATCTACGCCAACTAACGATAATAGTCCCAGTAACAAAGCCGCAGGTCTTTTAAGACTTTTTTTCATTTGCATAAATCATGTCCTGTTTGGTTGTAAAAAACTCTATTACGTTCTGCTGTAAAGTTTGCTAATATTCACTGCACAGGCAATCGCATCTTTACGTTACACCGCACACCATAAAAACGGTATCAGACTTGAAGGCACGCTTCAAAACTTTAATACAGTATTGGAATAGATAAAATCGGCAGTAACATGGCAAAGAGAGTCCTTACCGTTATAAGTATCGTCACGCTGCTATCCGCCATCTTTGCCGAAGTGCTTATGCTGCCGGAAAAGGTATCACCGCAGGCTTACAAGGCTGCACTTCTTGCACTTAAATCATATCGATCACTGCATCCTGAAGAGAA
Organism: Chlorobiaceae bacterium; assembly: GCA_013334485.1. GTDB lineage: Bacteria > Bacteroidota > Chlorobiia > Chlorobiales > Chlorobiaceae > Chlorobium. The sequence goes on from JAAXXL010000069.1 coordinate 1,038, forward strand.
CCCTCACTACCTTGCCGTGGTGGACTACTCGAAGCCCTCTTACCTGAAACGGATGGCTCTTGTTGAACTTAAAACCGGAAAGCAGACGTTTTACCGGATTGCACACGGCAAAAACTCCGGTGAGCTTTATGCCGTCCGATTTTCTGATACACCGGAATCAAATAGGAGCAGTCTCGGACTTTTCAGGGTTCTTGAAACCTACAGTGGTGAACACGGAAAGGCAATGCGTCTCGAAGGGCTTGAACAGGCGCTGAACGGCAATGCATTCATTCGCGATATTGTGCTGCACTCGGCCGGTTATGTTTCGCTGTTCACCATCGTCGAAAACCTTGTAACCTTCAATGGCCCGAGGATAGGCAGGAGCAACGGCTGCTTCGTGGTTGCAACCGGAGATATTGACGAAGTAGCCGAAAAGCTCTCTAATGATGGGTTTATTTACGCATGGAGAGAAGAGCGGAAAAGAGAATAAAAGCAGAAAGCCCGGAACAACCGGGCTTTCTGCTTTATGACTGAAGAAACAATTCAATGCATCACAGTGCATCAATGATCGCGTTCAGTGTTGCGCTCGGGCGCATCGCTTTTTCGGTCTTAGCGTCATCCACATGGTAGTAACCACCCATATCAACCGGCTTGCCCTGAGCTGCAATCAGCTCCTCATTGATTTTTGCTTCACTGGCTGAAAGCTGTGCTGCGGCTTTGGCAAAGCGGGCCTGAAGCTCAGCATCCTTCGTTTGCGCAGCAAGTGCCTCTGCCCAGTAGAGAGCAAGGTAGAAATGGCTGCCTCTGTTATCGATCTGGCCGACTTTGCGGGCTGGTGACTTGTCGTTATCAAGGAACTTGCCAATTGCCTGGTCAAGCGTTTCAGCCAGAACCTGGGCTTTGTCATTGCTGAATGCCTGGGCAAGGTGCTCAAGCGAAGCGGCAAGCGCAGAGAATTCACCAAGCGAATCCCATCTGAGATATCCCTCTTTCTGGAACTGCTGAACATGTTTCGGAGCCGAACCGCCTGCACCGGTTTCAAAAAGTCCGCCACCGTTCATGAGCGGTACAACCGAGAGCATCTTTGCACTGGTGCCAAGCTCGATAATCGGGAAAAGGTCTGTCAGATAGTCACGAAGTACGTTACCGGTAACCGAAATGGTATCTTTTCCTGCTCTGATTCTTTCAAGAGAGACACGCATGGCTTCAACCGGAGTAAGAATCCGGATATCAAGGCCAGTCGTATCGTGCTCCTTGAGATACTTTGTAACCTTTTTAATGATTTCGCCGTCATGTGAGCGTTTGCTGTCGAGCCAGAAAAGAGCCGGGGCACCGGTAATCCTTGCTCTGTTAACGGCAAGCTTTACCCAGTCACGAACAGGAGCATCTTTTGCCTGGCACATTCTGAAAATGTCACCGGCCTCCACCTTCTGCTCAAGAACGGTTGCGCCTGCTGTGTTGACTACCCGGATCGTTCCTTCCGCAGGAGCCATAAAGGTCTTGTTGTGCGAACCGTACTCTTCAGCCTGCTGAGCCATAAGGCCGACATTCGGCACACTGCCGATAGTGGAAGGATTAAATGCACCGTGTTTTTTACAATCTTCGATAATCTCCTGGTACATGGTTGCATAGCAACGGTCAGGAATCATAGCCTTTGTGTCGTGGAGCTTTCCGTCAGGACCCCACATCTTGCCTGAATCACGCACAACAACCGGCATGGATGCGTCAACAATGATGTCATTCGGTACATGAAGGTTGGTGATACCCTTATCTGAATCAACCATCGCAAGTGCAGGACGGGTAGCATAGACTGCCTGGATGTCCGCCTCGATTTCAGCTCTCTCTGCATCAGGCAGCTTCTGGATTTTGGCATAGAGATCGCCAAGTCCGTTATTGACATTAACACCAAGCTCCTTGATCACGGCTGCATGCTTTTCAAATACATCCTTGTAAAACACCGTTACGGCATGACCGAACATGACCGGATCTGAAACTTTCATCATGGTGGCTTTCAGATGCAGCGACAGCAGAATACCGTTCTGTTTTGCATCGGCTATCTGATCGGCATAAAAACCACGAAGAGAACGGACATTCATGACAGAAACATCAATGATCTCTCCGGCAAGCAGCGGTGTGCTCTCTTTCAGCACTGTTACCTGACCATCCGCACCGACAAACTCGATCTTCACGTTATCAGCACTCTCCATGGTCAGAGACTTCTCACTGCCATAGAAATCACCGGCACTCATGCAGGCAACATGTGATTTGGAGTCACTACTCCAGGCACCCATTTTGTGCGGATTCTTTTTGGCATACTCTTTAACCGAAAGAGGTGCACGTCTGTCAGAGTTACCTTCACGAAGTACCGGGTTGACCGCACTTCCGAGAACCTTGGCATAGCGGGTCTGAATCTCTTTTTCTGCGGCATCAACTGGTGCTTCAGGATAGTCAGGAACATTGTAACCCTGGCCCTGAAGCTCTTTGATTGCTGCTTTCAACTGGGGAATCGATGCACTGATATTCGGCAGCTTGATAATGTTGGCCTCAGGTGCAAGGGCGAGCTCACCTAATTCAGCCAGAAAATCCGGAATTTTCTGGGCCGGTGTGAGATTATCAGGGAAGTTGGCAAGAATCCTTCCGGCAAGAGAGATATCTTTGGCTTCAACGTCTACACCTGTACCCTTGGCAAATGCCTTGATGATTGGAAGAAGGGAGTAGGTCGCCAGAGCCGGAGCCTCATCAATTTTGGTGTAAATAATTTTTGTTGTTTTTGCCATCTCGGTTGTCGTTTTAAGTATTTGAAGAGTTGTTTAAGGATAAATCGAGAAAAAAACCATAACAATCGACCCTTACCAGTTAGACCGGAAAAGGAGAATACAACGATGATGAAATTGGTAAGCTCCAACACAAAACCATAACTCAGCATGCAATTCCGGCTTGGTGCCGGTTGCTGGTCAGGTAGTGGAGCATAATCCTGATTTAAAAAACCGAAAATATCACGGTTTTCTTGTATGCCTGAACTGTAATACTGTAATATCGGCAATGAAATGCCTGCTGCCCTGAGTTATAACGATATATCAGTCAATGCAGCAAAATAACGAGGTGATAAGACCGGACAGAGCAGAATCCGGCTCCTCGCCGTTACTTTATACCTGTTGATGCTGGTATAAAAAGTCCGCCGCCCATAGTTCTCAACCGGGACGGCGGATTAATATCAGACTAAAAATTGGAGCCTATACTGCTTGCTCAGCTCTCCGGGCACTCTCTTGCAGGTGTGTAATCATCAAGACCTACACGGGCTGCAAGCTCCTTGTCATTGAGTACTTCATGAGCAAGCTTGATCATGGGAATGGTAGCACCCATTGAACTGTAACCACCATCATGGAAGAGGTTCTGCATGGTTACCTTGCGTGAAAGGTCACTGAGAATAGTCATGGCGTACTCTGCACACTCTTCGGCAGAAGCATTCCCTAACGGAGACATCAGATCGCTGTATTCATACATCTTCTCAAAGCCGGGAATTCCGCTTCCTGCCTTGGTATAGGTTGGGCTTTGTGATATGGTATTGATACGGATGGCACGCTTTGCAAGCCTTGGGCCGTAACTGCGAACAATTGATTCAAGCAACGATTTCGCATCACCCATATCGGAATAGGTCCAGTAGTTCCGCTGTGATGCTATATAGGAGAGGGCAAGAATACTTGCTCCATCCTTGACTGCCTCGGTCTTCAATGCATAGGAAACAAGCCTGTGCAGCGACAGGCCGGAAACGTCGAGCGTTCTCATGAACCACTCGTAATTAAGCTCTTCATAGGGAAGCTGCTTACGGATATTCTGCGACATGCCGATAGAGTGAACAATAAAATCGACCGGTCCGAACTTCTCTTTCAGCTCTATAAAACAGTTTTCAACATCTTCATTTTTTGATGCATCACAAACTATTACCGGAGCATTGCCGCAAATGGCCGAAAGCTCTTCGATATTGCCGAAACGCAACGCAGTCGCAACATTGGAAATTGCGATCTGAGCACCTTCCTTGTGGGCATGAACCGCAATCTGCCAGCCGATACTGCTTTCATCAAGCGGACCGAAAATAATGCCTTTTTTCCCTTTCAACAAACCATAGTGCGCTTTCTCGGACATGATATAAGCTGATTCTTTAACAAAGATTTGGGGTAAATTCCCGTTAACTCAACATTTTAAACCTTTAAGATACAAGATTCCGTCGAAAACTTAAACTCTTTACCCTGAATTTTTCTTGTCTGTGGCCACAGAATTGCCGTTATATCTTTAACCGCCTCATTGAGCGAAGCTTGTCGAGCATATTTTTATTGACATTCAGTTCGGCGTCCTCCTTCTCTGAAGGTAACTCCTTGAAGATTACCCGTAAAAGATTATCCTCCCGGAGATACTCCTCCATCTCCAGACTGTAGAGCGCTCTTGGAAGGGTAATAATCCTCTGGGCCCTGTCCACCGTCACCACAATATCCGTACCCATCCGCTCAACGCTCACATCTTCGGCATCCTTGAGAAAAGGAATTCTGATACAGAGAATTTCACGATGGTCATCGGTAGCCGGGTTTTTTTTGCTCTCTATCCAGAAGTTCTTGCCGGAATAAAAAATCTTGTCAGGCACCTGATCACCGAAAACCAGCTTGCTGATCTCATGGAGCGCATCGGCACCTATCGGTTCGGTTCTCTGAAGCTGACAACGGAAAACGGGTGTCGGATAAAAAGAGTTGTCGATCTCCATCAGGTATTTGCTGTGCAGATCAGCCCAGAACTCAAAATATTCGCCAACTGTTTTGGATGTCGGCAGAATCTTGTTGATCACAATACCATCAACATTGATACCATAGAGATGGACAAAGGTATAGGCCCTTTTTGTCTCAAGAATGGAGAGTTTTTCAGGATTCAGAACCAGCCGGAAGCTGACCTCGGGACTAAGGATAAATTTGTTGATATCCTCCATCTGCTTGAGCAGCACATTGACCTCATTGAAAAAGTCATCATCAGGAATAGAATTACCACTCAACGGACGGGCCAGCGAAGACATGCTTTTATAGAGCTTGAAAAACTGCTTGCCCATGTTTCCACCGATAATGATCTCAGGATAGGCAAGCAGACGAAGGGTGTTTCCTGTAGGCGATGTATCAAGAACAATGGTATCCCATCTTCCCGACTGCGCTTCATCAAGAAGACGGCTCAAGGCGAAAATCTCGTCCAGACCGGGTTGAGTTGTCAACTCGGTAGCCATTCCGCTGTCAATCCCCTTGTTTTTATAGGATGTCGAGACGAATTTCTGAAAGCCGGACATATGCTTTTTAAGCTCATAGATCGTATCAACTTCAAGGCCGTAGAGGTTGTTTTCGATTTTCTGAGGATCGTTGCGGCTGATCTTTACATCAAATACATCTGACAGCGAGTGTGCGGGATCACTCGACATGATCAGCACTTTCTTGTTCTGGCGGGCCAATGAAACTGCTGTAGATGATGAAACCGTGGTTTTTCCTGTCCCCCCCTTTCCCGAATAGATGATAATTCTGGGCAGTGACTGGCTTTCTGTTAAATCCCTCGACAACATAAAAACTCCCCTGTTAAAGGTCTGATAAACCTGGTAGTGACTCCCTCTCCTGAAGGAAAAATCAATGTCAGGCAAAGTACCACTTTTCCCCTGCTTAGAGAAAAACTATCTTTTTGCGCAGTGCGTGCTCAAGTTGCGCCATAAAATCCTCGTGCTCAATTTCAACAGCGCCAAGTTTTTTAAGATGGGGATTCATGATCTGCGCATCAAGCAGAAGATACCCCTTCATTCTCAGATGATAAACAAGGCGATCAAACGCTACCTGGGAGGCATAGGAACGACGCGAAAACATCGACTCTCCAAAAAAGGCCCCCCCCATGGCAAGCCCATACAGCCCTCCAACAAGTTCACCCTGATACCAGCTCTCCACACTGTGTGCAAGGCCCAACCGGTGGAGCTTTTGATATGCCTCAATAATCTCTGTGGAAATCCAGGTTTCCGGATCGCTCTTTCTTGGAGCTGCACACCCTCTGATAACCGCGTCAAAATCCTTGTCAAAGGTAACGATGAATTCGTTTTTTCTTTTCAGACGTTGAACATCGCGCGAAGGAGTGTACGATTCGATTGAAAAGAGTGCCCTTTGGTGAGGCCTGCACCAGTATGTTTTCCCATCATCCGGGTCAGCCATGGGAAAAAAGCCCTGACGGTAGGCACGAAGCAGTTCGTCAATGCGAATAATCGTTTCAGGCACTCTGCTTCGTTAATGAAACTTCATTATGACATCATCAGGGACCCTCTTGGGAACATGATGAATACCGTGCCTGTCCCGGTAGTAGCGCACAGAATCCCGCTCTGTCATCTGGTCGATAACAACAGTTTCTCGTGGTTTGCCGAGTGCAACGACCATCAGAATTGAAAAACGGTCAGGAATCCTGAGCAGCTCCCTTATCCTTTCACGGTCAAGTGAGGCAATGATGCACCCGCCAAGCCCGGAAGCGGTTGATCCAAGCAGAATGGTTTGAGCAGCAATACCGCTGTCACAGCTAAATTCCCGACTGATCTCCTGGTCGCCAAGCATGACGATATAGGCAGTCGGACGTTCACTCTCTTCCGGACCCTGCCACTCTGCAAGATAGCCAGCCCAGGAGAGTGCAGGATAGAGCAAGGCTGCTATATCAGGGTTACAAACCGGAATATATTTCAGCGGCTGAAGGTTTTTTGATGACGGGGTATAGCAGGCAAGCTCGACAAGATCCCGCAGACACTCTTCCGGAACCGGATAACGGCTATCGAATCTTCTATAGCTACGGCTGTTGGTTACCAGCTCCCTGAATAGTGTCATGGACACCTCTATTAATTTATTCCGCAATTTGATTGCCGAGTTGGGCGGTACTGCAAAAAAAACGCGATCACCCTTTTCTGGCCTTTCTCTTGAGCCTCCGAACGGCGTATGCTGCACCAAGGCCGGTCATGGGGGCATAAAAAGCACCGGAAAAAGCCATGTTCATCAGCATCTCCCTGAAACTCAGATTGACTGGTGCAAGAGCGAGCTTCTCTGCCGCAACAAGTGCCTGCACCTGATCCTGAAGCTCGGGCTTCCCTTTTGCCATTTCAAGTGCCCAATCGATTATCAGCGAGAGGCTCTCTGCTCCGGGCCGGTAGTTAAACTGCTGCATAAGGATAAAGGCTGCACTTTCGGAAAGCACACCTCCGGCAATACCGGCAACACATCCAAGAAAAAAGGCTGCACTGTACTCAAGGCGGACCTGAAAACGCAGAATGGAGTGATTAAGCGCAATCGTACCGGCAAGAAAAATTCCGGCAAAAAGAAAAACATTCAGCAGGGTAAGATAGGGTACGGTTGTTGTCAGCAAAATGATAACAGCACCCAAAAGCACCGTATAGATTTTTTCTGGAAATGAGAGCGTTGGTTGAGTTGAACTATCGTCAGCCATAGAGTTCAGGAGAGCTTTTCGTTTAAAAAATCATCCATAGTATAAAATCCCGACGTTGTTCTGTGCCGACCTGCAAGCCACTCGGCAGCCTCAACCGCTCCAGAGGCAAAACCTGCACGGCTTTTGGCCGTATGAGAGATCACGATCTCATCCAGCTCTGAATCAATAAAGGCAGAGTGCTTGCCAAAAACAGTTCCGAGCCGTATTGCTGCAACGTGCAGCTCTTCAGGAGCAAGCTTCCGCTCATCCGACAGCTCACGAACAATGGATTTTTTCCGGTGGTTCGCCTCAAGAATCATATCCGCCGCTCTGAGAGCTGTTCCACTCGGAAAATCAGCCTTTCCTGTATGGTGCTGTTCGGCAACAGCAATATCAAACTGGTCAAAAGGAGAGATCAACCGGGCAGCTTCGCGAACAGTTCGCAGAAAAATGTTGACACCAAGGGAAAAATTGGACGACCAGAGCAGCGAAGCTCCGGCATCGGAGACCTGGCTTCTGACCTCTTCGCGAACGTCATCCCACCCGGTGGTACCCACAACAACCGGCACACCCGAAGAGAGGATTGCAGGCAAATTGGCAAGAAAAGCATCTCTGACAGTAAAATCTATGATTGCATCGCTTCCTCGAAACAGCTCGGGAGTAATCGGAGTATCGATATCAACAACGGCAGCGATTTCGTGTCGGCCCGACTGACCGATCACCTGGGCAACCTGAGTGCCCATTCTTCCATTGCCTACAAGGGTAAAGCGCATGATGAGTGTTCTGTTGAATATTGTTTCTGTCTATTCAGTGGAGCAGTACATACTGACGACTACTCGTGATTCAGGATTTCAAGCACCCTGTCGAGATCGTCATTGGAGAAATACTGGATGTGAATCTCTCCCTTGCCCCCTTTCTTTTCAACTATTCGAACCTTTGTGGCAAGCCTCTCCCTCAGATGTGACTCCAGTTGGGTGATATGCGAAGAGCGATCAACAGAGGCAACCGGCGCCGGTTTGGACTGATCCTTGAACATGCGGTTCACCAGTGTCTCTGTCTGGCGAACGGAGAGCTGGTGGCTGAGTACCTGCTTCCAGACCTTCAACTGCTGCTGCTCGCCGGGAAGATTGATAAGCGCCCTTGCATGACCCGACGAGATCTCCCGGTTACGTATGCTGTCCTGAATCTGCAGCGGGAGTTTGAGCAGACGGAGAAAATTGCTCACCGTAGAACGGTTTTTGCCAACTTTCTGGGCTATTTCGTCCTGTGTCAGACGGCACTTGGTGGTCAGACTTTTGAGGGCAAGAGCAACCTCAATGGCGTTGAGATCCTCACGCTGGATATTCTCGATAAGGGCAAGTTCCAGCTTGCTTGAATCATCATGAGCCTCTATAACGTATGCAGGAATAAACTTGAATCCGGCCAGTGTAACGGCCCTCAAACGGCGCTCTCCGCTGATAAGCTGATAGCCCTCCCCGTCGCGGCAAACTGTTACCGGCTGAATGACACCGTTTTCAATGATGGAGTTTTTCAGCTCTTCGAGAGCGGTCTCATCGAACTCCTTTCGGGGCTGAAACGGATTTGCCCGGATTTTCTCTATCGGCAGACTGCCGATGGATCCCTCCTGGGCAAGCTCCTGCTTCTCCTCCCTTGGATCCGAAACAAATCCCTCATCCGGAATAAGCGCTTTAAGACCTCGTCCCAATGCATTTTTCGTCATATCACCCCACCAGCTTGCCCTGATCAGCTACCGCTGCCGGACTTTAAATTTTTTAATATTTCCATCGCGTTCAAATATCTCCTGAGCCAGATCGAGATAATCTTTCGATCCGATACTCTGGGCATCATAGAGCAGTGCCGGCTTTCCATGGCTCGGAGCTTCGGAGAGTCTCACATTTCTGCGGATATAGGTACGGTAGACCTTATCCTTGAAAAACTTCTTGACCTCTTCGGCTACCTGGGTTGCAAGACGAAGCCGCGAATCAAACATGGTTACCAGAACCCCTTCGATTTCAAGCTTCGGGTTAAGATGTTTGCGCACAATACTGATGGTGTTAAGCAGCTTTCCCAACCCCTCAAGGGCATAATACTCAGCCTGAACAGGAATCAGCACCGAATCTGCCGCTGTGAGCGAATTAAGGGTAATCAAGCCAAGCGAGGGCGGACAGTCAATAATAATGTAGTCATAAAGAGAGCGGACACCTTTGAGTGCTTTCTGCATCACATACTCGCGCTCCCGCATGTTCACCAGTTCAACCTCCATACCGACAAGGTTGACATTGGAAGGAAGCACATCAAGATACTCAAGGCTGGACTGCTTGATGGCATCCTGTATGTTGCCGCCCTTGACCATAACCTGGTAAAAGGTATTGTCAATTTCGTCACCGGTCTCTATGCCAAAACCTGATGTAGCATTGGCTTGGGGATCGATGTCGATAAGCAATGTCCTGAACTCAGAAATAGCAATCGAAGCAGCTATATTTACGGCAGTGGTTGTCTTTCCAACCCCGCCTTTCTGGTTTGCAATCGCAATAACTCTGCCCATGTACTAACCAGGGAAATTTACAGCAGTTGAAGTTCCATCATGAATTGATACATTATAATATATACACGAACTATAACAAATAATAATCGTTCGGTGGATGGAGCGGCTTGAAAAGCAGGGAGATCCTGAAGAGTCAAAAAATGAAAATGCCGTATTGGAAAAGTTGAAAAAAAACTCCTTTTTTAGGCTGAGTTGTCTGTAATGCCTACTAAACCTCGACAGTCATGATCGGAACCCCCCTACTGCCCGAAATCAGGGAACTGATCGAACAGCGCAACTTCAGTGCGCTTCAGAGAATTTTCAATGACTGGTTGCCGGTTGATCTGGCCGAGCTCATCTCCGACTTGCCGGAAAACGAGCAGGCAATCCTCTTTCGGTTGCTTCAGAAGGATGTGGCAACTGAAACCTTCGAATATCTTGAGCTCGACTCCCAGCAGAACCTGCTGACCGCACTGACCCAGAGAGATGTCACCCATATTCTCAACAGCATGTCGGCAGATGACCGTACAGCGCTGCTTGAAGAGTTGCCGGGAACAGTGGTTCAGGAGCTGCTGAAGCTCCTCTCGTTCAAAGAGTTCAAGATTGCTAAAACCCTGCTCGCATATGCTGAAGACAGTGTCGGCAGGCTCATGTCGCCTGACTATCTGAGTGTCAAAAAAGACTGGAACATCAATCAGGTGCTCGACTACGTTCGCACCTTCGGTCATGAGAGCGAAACCCTGAACGTCATCTATGTTGTTGATGACTACGGAAAGCTCAAGGGAGAGCTGCTTGCACGAGAACTCCTGCTCTCTCTGCCGGAAAAGAAGGTGAGTGAAATCATCTCCGAAGACAAAATCATCACCCTGACCGCTTCACAGGATCAGAAGGATGCTCTTGATGCCTTCAAACGCTATGACACGGTTGCTCTCCCTGTTGTTGACTCCAACGGCTACCTGATAGGAGTCGTGACGGTTGACGATATGCTTGACGTGGCAGAAGAGGAGGAGACCGAAGATATCCAGAAGTTCGGTGGTATTGAGGCACTTGAAGAGCCCTATATGGATCTCTCAATTCCACAGTTGGTAAAAAAACGGGCCGGCTGGTTGATAATCCTCTTTATCGGAGAGATGCTTACCGCCTCTGCACTGGCCTACTTTGAGGATGAGCTGGCAAAAGCCATTGTACTGGCAACCTTCATCCCTCTGATTATCTCCAGCGGAGGTAACTCTGGCTCACAGGCAGCAACGCTTATCATCCGATCACTCTCCCTCGGAGAGATCACTATCAACGACTGGTGGAGTGTCATGCGCCGCGAGATTCTTTCAGGGCTTGCGCTTGGAGGTCTGCTCGGTGTGATCGGAGTCCTGAGGGTTATCATCTGGGCCATGGTACTCGGCCATCTGACCACGACATGGATCTATGTCGGTGTAACCGTTGGAGTATCTCTTGTTGGTATTGTCCTCTTCGGCACCCTTACCGGCTCCATGCTCCCGCTGCTCCTGAAACGTCTTGGCCTCGATCCGGCTACCTCTTCAGCCCCATTTGTAGCGACACTTGTTGATGTTACGGGAATTGTGATATACTTCAGTGTTGCCTCCCTGATACTGGGCGGCATACTGCTCTGAAAAAAGCCTTCTTTTCTCACTGAAAACAGCGCGGCCGTAATGCAGGAACGTGAAGCACTGGAGTTTGATATTCTGTTTGTCGGGGCGGGACCGGCAAACCTCGCC
>JAAXXL010000113.1 GCA_013334485.1 Chlorobiaceae bacterium
CACTATGGCTAAACTGTTAGGAAAACTTTTCGGTGATTCGCCGAAAACATCAGCAACCCCGACCGCTTTTACCATCAAGATTGATCCAGTCAAGTTCAATCTTGCCACGAAACCCGAGGGCACGGTTTATGTGCAGCTTGAATCACTCAAGCAGAAGCTCACAAAACTTTCGTCGAATGTCGAAAATAACCTGATGCTCTCTATACGGGCATCAACCAAGAAAAACGTCGATCTGGCTTCATCGGCCTTCAAGTTTGATGAAGAGTATATCCGCAAGGGGAAGTTTGAGGTGGAGTATCTTACCCTTGCCTACGCTTCATTCCAGAATCTCGGTGAAGAAGATCTCAAGGCGGTAAGAGAGGCCCGGATGATTCTTCGTGAACTTGAGAAAATTGCGCAGATTGCCCTCAATATTGCAGATAAAACCGAGTATGTGCAGTTTGCCAATGTTCAGGAGCTGCATAAGGATGAGTATGGCCTGAAACCGATGGGCGACATTACCGCTGAAATGATCAAGAAGTCTGTGGAGGCTTTTGTAAGCGGAAATGCCAAACATGCAAGTGAAACCCTTGTCATGATGAATGAGATCCAGACACTTTTCGACACTGCTGTGGCAAAGATAAAGTCATCGGTGAACGATCAGAACATTACCAATCTTACCGGTATCCTTTCGGTTCTTGAACATGTCAAGTCGGCAGCAGATATCTCCTGTTCAATTGCGAGCCACTTCTGTTGACTCTAACGGCCGGGTTTAATGCTTTTCATCCTGCGCAACTCTTATGACAGGTAATTCTGGCACTTTGTGATAAAAAAAGCGAACTTCGGTTCGCTTTTTTTATCTTGAAAATCATGACAAGAGCAACTTTATTGCCTGAATTGAGGGGTTTATGACGCTTTTTGTTTTCAATCTGCGATATGCACAGCTACCCCCTGATCATCTGATGAATTTTGAACCATGAAGAGTTTTCGATCGACAGCCCTGGGGCTGATAAAAAACAAACCGCTCGCTGTTTTTCTTCTCTCTTTGCTTCTCCTTGCTCTCTTTTTGATGAAGCAGCAGAGTGAACCTCAAAAAGCGGAATCAAAGCAGTTTTTTGACCGAATACCTGTTTCGGTAACCCGGATATCAAAGGCTGCTCTCAGAGACAGTTTGAGCATGACCGGGATCGTTGAAGCTGTCAGGGAGGCGGATATTTTTTCGGAGACGGGAGGTCTTGTCGAGAGGGTTTCGGCTGATCCCGGAGCCGGAAAAAAGATTGGCGATATGCTTTTTACGATAGATGATGAACTCTCCTCTGCACGCCGGATGCAGGCAGAGTTGAGCTATCGGCAGTCTAAAAAAAGTGTGGAGCGATACACTGTTCTCTACCGTGAAGGTGCCGTAGCCCTTTCGGCTCTTGAAACAGTGCAGCTTCAGTGTGAAGGTGCAAGAGCCGAGTTTGTGGCGGCAAACCGGAAATCCAGTAACTCGAGGATCAAAGCTCCGTTTTCAGGAGTGGTCACTTCCCGTTTTGTTGAACAGGGCGAGCTGGTTCATGAGGGGATGAAGGTTGCTCATATGGTTGATTTGACAAGTGTCAAGATCGTTGTTTTTGTCCCTGAACGCGACATCATCAAGTTCACACCCGGAGTGCAGCTTACGGTAACCTCTGACCTCTTTGCCGGTGAAAGTTTCAGCGGCAGAGTGGGAGCTGTGAGTGACAAGGCGGGTCGTGATCACACCTACAGGGTAGAGGTGGTGCTGAAAAATAGAGAGAAAGCCGGTTTCCGCTCAGGGATGTTTGCCCGGGTGCTCTACCGTGGTGACGGAACACGCGAAGCGCTCATGGTTCCGCGAGCCGCCCTTGTGACCGGAATCCGCAATCCGGAGGTTTTTGTTGTACGCAACGGCAAAGCTTACCTCAAAAAAATTGTTGCCGGTCTTGAGCTGCAGAAGAGTGTTGAGGTTCTTGGTGGAGTTGAAGAGGGTGATAGTGTGGTGATCAGCGGTCAGGATGAGCTGCGTGACGGATTCGATGTTGTGGTCATCGCCGGCAAGAAGACACCTCCTCGCAAATGACACTGACTGAACTCTCCATAAAACGGCCGACGCTCATTGTCGTGCTCTTTACTGTGCTCGGTATTCTCGGTATCTTCAGCTACCGGCAGCTTCAGTATGAGCTGCTGCCGAAAATGACTCCCCCCGTCGTTACCGTCTCAATACGCTATCCCGGAGCCTCTCCAGGTGAAGTTGAGACCTCGCTTACAAAGCCGGTTGAGGAGGCTGTTTCGGCTATTGAAAAAATCGCTTCCATTACCTCAACCTCGACCGATGGCCTTTCGATTGTTACCATAGAGTTTTCCAATTCGGCCGATATCGAGCAGTCGCTTCAGGATGCGCAGCGTAAAATCAATGAGGTGCGTGACCTCTTTCCTTCGGAGGCAAAGGCCCCTGTCATTACCCGATTTGCACTTGATGAGGTGCCGGTACTGCGTATCGGGGCAACCTCTTCCTTGCCGGATACCGAGTTCTTTCAACTGCTGAAGGATAATGTCAAACCGCTCCTTTCGAGTGTTGACGGGGTTGGTCAGGTCTATTTTCTTGGCGGAAGTGAGCGGGAAATACGGGTGAATATTGACCTTGAGAAGCTTCAGAGTTACAGTCTGACGGTACCCGATGTTCTCAAGGAGGTAGGGAAGGCCAATCTTGACTTCCCGACCGGAAAAATTGATGATCAGGACCGGCAGTTTGTTGTAAGGCTTGCCGGTAAGTTTACAAGCCTTGAAGAGCTTCAGGCTCTTGCTTTGCGCTCCTCAGCCGCAACCGGCACGGTTTACCTGCGCGATGTAGCGGAAGTTGAGGATGGATTCAAAGAGATTACCTCACTGACACGGGTCAATGGCCGCAGTGCGGTCGGTATCGTGATCATGAAGCAGAGTGATGCCAATACGGTTGACGTCAGCCGCCTTACCAGAGTTACACTCTCCCGACTTGAAGCGCTCTACAAAGAGAAAAACCTATCGTTCGATATTGCCCAGGACGCATCAACCTTTACCCTTGAAGCGGTTACCGCCGTGCAGCATGACCTTTTTCTCGCAGTGCTGCTTGTTGCCCTTGTCATGCTTCTCTTTTTGCACAGCCTGCGAAACTCTCTCATTGTGCTGGTCTCAATTCCGACATCGCTTGTGACCACCTTTATCGGCATGTATCTCTTCGACTTCTCCCTGAACCTTATGACCCTGCTCTCCCTCTC